>JARGNK010000027.1:30993-41821 GCA_029213145.1 Rubripirellula sp.
GATGCGAAAGCAAAAGCCGATGCGAAAGCAAAAGCCGAGGCAGAGGCAAAAGCTAAAACAGAGGCCGACGCAAACGCCGACGCAGAAAAGCCCAAAGCAGCCGAAAGCTCCGACGAGCCAGAGTCCAAGAAAAAAACGGAGTAGCGGCGAACAAAATCAATCGCCACGTGGTGATGAGCAATTCAAGGTTCCGAGTGAACCGGTTGCTAAATTTGATGGTCGTTCAAAGCATTTGAAATTTCCCGTTGTCCAACTCGATTCGGCAGTCGGCCAACGCATCGGCTTCTTCGGTGCTGTGGGTGACATGTAGGGTTGTCACGTTCGCTGTCCGTTTGATCTCTCTCAAGAGCTCTTGCATTTCTTCACGGGTCGATTCATCCAGTGCGCTCAGTGGTTCGTCGAGTAACAGCACTGACGGATGAAACGAGAGGGCCCGTCCCAATGCCACACGTTGGCGTTCGCCACCGCTGAGGCCGACGATGCTGCGTTTGAGCAGATGTTGGATTCCCAGCACTTCGGCCAATTCGTCGGTTCGATTCTGAATGTCGGCTTTGGACTGACCTCGCAACCGAAGCGCGAATTGGAGATGCTGCAATACAGTTAGTGTTGGGAATAACGCTAGGTCTTGGGGGACGTAGCCAATTTCCCGATCGGCGGGGGGCCAGCAGGTTACATCGGTGCCGTGAACAAGGATTTGTCCACTGGTGACTTTTCGCAGGCCGCAGATCGCTTCCAGTACCGTCGTTTTGCCGCGACCGGTTCGACCCATCAAAACGGCATAACGGCCTGTTTCAATCGAAAAGGAGACGTCACTGAGTTGGAAGTCCCCAGCCCGGATCGAAACGTTCGCCAGTTCGATCATGAGGTTAGTCCCGTTCCCAGCACACGCAGCAGCAGTAGCACAACAACTGCCAGGGCGACCATCAATAATGAAACGGCTACTGCCGCGTTTAGTTGGCCGATGCTCAGTTCCAAAAAGACAGTGGTGGACAACACCTCCGTTCGCATTCGTGTTGCGCCGGCGAATACCAGAATCGGCCCAAATTCGCCGAGGGCTCTCGCCCAAGCGATTGTCGTTGCCGCGATCATTCCACGCCATGCTTGTGGCAGAGCAATCTGCATAAACGCTTGGCCGCGGGTGCACCCGAGTGTGCGGGCCACTTCTTCTGCTCGCGGGTCGATTTGATCAAAGGTCACCCGCATGGTTCGCACTGCGAAAGCACAAGCAACACTGAACTGCGCGAGCACCACGGCGGGCCAGCGATAGGTGACCGGGAAACCAACGGAGTCACGCAACCATGCCTCCAGTTCCCAGCCACCGATGGGAAGGTGAAACAAGATCAGTAGGCTGAGTCCTAACACCAGCGGTGGCAGCACAATCGGAATATCAACGATTGTGTCCAGCAGCATACGACCGTGAAACCGATAACGTGATAGCAGGTAGCCCAGTGGTGTTGCGACCCATATCGAAAGGATTGCAGCGATTGAGCATGACAGAATGGTCAGTCGGAATGCTGCCTGGATTTCGGGCTTGAGTAACGCTGCCTTGAACTCGGCGAACGACGTGAACATCAGGTCTGCTGCAAGCAGCAGAATGATCAGCAGGATGAAGGAGGATGATATCCCGCCCATCACCAAAAAAAATGGCAGGTCCGAACGCCGCAAGCGAATGTTTGACGGCGAGTGGGTCTTCGATGCATCGGGCATTTTATTCTTGCTCAACCGTCGTCGGCATCGGTTGTTGAACGGCATCAAGTTTCCAACCAAACCCTTCTGCCGCGAAACTTGACTTCGATTCGGTCGAGCAAATTTGTTTGAATAAACGACTGGCGGTTTCCGCGTTCGGTGATTTTTCTGCCACAGCATAGGGTTGCGTCGCGACGCTACATTGCAAGCCCTGGATTCGAATCGCATCTAACACGTCGCCTGAACCAGCGGCATTGCTTAGATAGGCAACAGCCGCATCCAACGAGCCTGTCTTCAATTGATTGACCAGCATGTCGCCAGTTGGCGTCTGTACTGTCACGTTGGCCATGACCTCTTGCTGGATTCCGTCTTCCTTGAGGGTGTTCTGAGTCAGCCAGCCCATCGCGCATTGTTTTTCATGTCCGATGCCGACTCGCAAGCCTTCTTTCGTCAAATCACGAAGTGAAGCGATATTCTCCGGGTTTCCTTTTTGAACCAAGATCACCAATTCGTTTTGAGATACATCGGTCGATTCGGGAAACAAATCGGGAACCTGTTCCATGAATTCTGTATCGCAGGCGAAATAGGCATCGGGGACCTGCCCCGCTTTCATTTGCGCGACGAGGATACCGCAACCATTGTAGACCGTGTCAATTCGAACTCCCTCTCGCTGTTCGAACAATGCGACCGTGTCTTCAATTGCAGGACGTAACATCGACCCGGCGAATAGTTTGAGTTCGGGTGTATCGCTCCAGAGATCGCCGCCTGAGACTTGAAACCCGAAGCGGCGATAATGCTCTAGTCCACGATCCCGCGCCGCCAGGTAACGGGCAAAATGCAGAGCCGTTGCAGGTTTAGCAGTGGAGGAAATAACCCCCACCGAGATTTGCGAGGTACCCGCAGTTAGTTCGGGTAGGTCGACGTATTCAAGGTCGGGGTAGGTGTGCAGGACTGCGTCATAAACGATCGCTGCATCAGCAGCGCCGACCACGACGTCGTTGGCCGCTTCGGTGACGGTGGTCCGGTAGGCGGTCGTCGCTTTGTCAATTTCGGTCCATTGGCCTGATTCTTGCAACAGCGAGCGAGTCACTTTTCCGATGGCTGCTGCGTCGGGGCTCGCTTGCACCAGTCGGATTTCCTCTTTCAGCAGATCGTTCAATCCTGTGATCGATTTTGGGTTTCCGCGTCGCACCGCAATGACTGGTTGCATTTTGGCGATCGGTAGAATTTCAGCGACCAAATCTTTTTCAGTCGCGAACTCTAGATAGCTATCGTCGGCCGGAAGGTACAGATCCCCTGTGCCACTCGCCTCCATTTGGGCCAGCAAGGTTTGTGATGCACCATATTGGACTTCAACGGTACGACCCGTTTCTGCCTGGTATTCTTGCACGACCTCTTCCATTACCGCGCGATTGCTGGCGGCACAAAACAGCATCAAATTCGTTGCTTGCTCAGAAGAGGTATCACCCGCATTGGACGGTTTGGGTGTTTGGTCTTGGCGACCCAAGATGAAGAACATGGAGCCGAGTGCTGCCACCGAGGCAATCATGACCCAAAACATTTTATTCATGGTTTGCTCCCAGGTGGGATCGTTAGCAGGACCGGTTTTTGGCGGTCTCGTTTTGTGCGTTCGGGTGGTGGAGGAGCGTCCTCGCCATACAATTCTGTGTCCCAGTCAACTGAAAGCAGTAAATCGAATCCTGGGTTTTGCTCTTTTACTTGGCAGGAGCAGGCTCCACTGAGGAATCCGGTCAGGTCTTCCATCAATCGCGATGTCATTTCGCTGGCGGGAATCACTTCCAACGCGCGGCCACGGCCGAATACAGGAACGATCAACGGTTCTCCATCGGCCACTGCTTCTGACTGAAATCCAGTAAACAATTTGGTTAGGAACTCTTCGTTGGGATCATCATATTTGATCTCGATCATACTGAACTTCAACAGCAGTGGGACTTCCGAGTGCAGTTCAGAACCTGGCAGGCCAATACCGTCAGGCAGTTCAATTTTGTTAGAAAGCGGTTCCAGGTTTTCAGTCAGCATCTGACGAGCTTTTGCTGTTTTCTCGCTGTCCTTTGAGGTCACTAGGATCCACACGACTGAATGACCGGCGAGTAATCGTTGACCGAGCTCGCGACGCGCCGGGGATTGCAGCAGTCGATTGTCGGCAATGCTTTGCAGCGGTCCGTGCCATCCGTTGATCACTTGACCGGGGCCCAGTTTTGTTCGAACGACGACGTATGGTAGTGAATCCCGGTCATCGCCCGAAATGGATTGCCACAGTGAGGCGAGCGGGGCGTCGGGGGCCTTCAGGTTAGATTGCACGATCTTGACGTTTGCAGCTTGGGCATTCGTTCCGGAAGCAGAGGTCTCCAACGCAGGGTTCAGCGCATCGACCAGGCTTTGTTGTGTTGGTGTTAGTTCACCTTCAAAGAACACGACGATGTCGCAGGGATCGGGACGCCAGCGTTCAAGTGCGTAGCGAAACACAGGAATGTTGCAGGCGCAGGCGACCGAGGCGAGCATCAGCCAAAGGAACAACGATGCACGCAACCTGCCGCTACCACGGACGATCGGGGAGGTTGTTTTGGAAAAAGAAATCACGGTTGGGACCTTCATCATTGGTTTCCGAAACAAATGACCGATCCATCGAGTGTGGAAAGGAACAACTGGCCACCGGCCGATGCCATCCCATCCCATCCTGGTAATGTATCTAGCGGCAAGCGGTTTTCGACCTCGCCGGTGTCGATGTTGACCGACAGCAGTAGCGAACCATCGGCTCCGTCCAGAGCCCGATCTTGTTCGGCAAGCAAGGTTTGCACTTGTTCGTCTCGTTCTGTCAATTTTTGAAAGGTCGATTCTTCATCAATGATGTCAGGCGGGCCACAAATGAAGAGTTTCGGTCCCGCCAGCACCATCGCTCGAACATAGATTGGTACGTCCTGTGTCCATTTTGGGTCGACCAAGCTATTCGTCGGTTGTTGTTGTTTTGCGTTGCCGCCACGTTTCCCCGAGAATTGAATCGCTTTACCAAATTTGCCTTCGACTAAATCTCCTTGGACGGTTCCGTTATTTCGGTGCACCGAGTGATCGCGTGCCGAACCATCATCAAAGCTGACGGCCAGTACAGCGTTGCTTGAGATTTCGGATCCGTCTTCATGGCGTTTTTCGATTTGTGCATCGGAGGCGGCCAGGAAATACAAACGCACTTCATCGATCACACCAGTGAACGGGAGTGGCGACTGATAATCTCCCACCGCTGATTGTGCATCGAGGCCGATTTCCAACGCTTGAGCGGGATCACTCGTCAGCAGGCTGGGAGCTTTCCCTTGGTCGACGACTTGGCCATCGACGTAAAGCTTCATCGTCAGGTCTTGTTGCAAGACGCCGGCGACATGATGCCAACCCCCGATGATCCGTTTGTTACCTCGCAAGGTGGTTAGCTTGCTGTCTGTTCGCACATGGAACGTCGGACGTCCGGCTTGCAATGTCAACGCGAATCCTTCCGAGGGACCCCCTCTGGCCACAATCACGCCTTGTGGTTTGGTTGCTGTGATCCAAGCCTCGACCGTGAACGGTTTGCCGGTCGGATTCAAACTACCGGTCTTTGGAAATTGAGCGTAGGTTCCGCTGAGGCCGCCTGTGTTTTTCTTGCCAAAGTTCTTTGGGATTTCCGGTGGATTCGGTTCAGCAGCAAAGAGTTGATGTTCGAGTGTTGTCGTCCAACGCAGGTACTCTGGTTTGCGCCCGTAACCGAATACATAGCCGTTGCCATTAACCAGTAATCGTCCCGAGGGTGCAAAACGCCCTGCCTGGTAGTAACCGCCGTGTCCACCGGCAAAACTTTGGCCGAGTACCCAGTAAGAGCGGTGGAACCAGGTTTCATCAAGAAAACCCATCGGGGCAAAGATGTGTGCGTCTTCGCCACGTTGCTTCGAAGCTTGGCTGGCGAAGTCACCCGAGTTAGGCCCGATTTCGAGTCGATTTCCTTCCAAATCAAACTTCTGGGACTTCATGAACAGGTGCCGTCCATCGCTCGACAAAATGTCAGGCAGGCCGACAGGCATTTGGAGGATTTGTAGTTTTTCCTGCAGGTTGTTTCCCGTTTCTGGATTCGTTTCGTCCATGATCGTTTCGGAAATTTTCTTGCCAGTGGCAAGATCGATTCGCAGTAGACGCAATCCGCCATCAAGGAAGTTCGATCTGCCTGCCACACAGTGGACGATATCGTTTTGAACCAACGCGCTGCCGTGGACAGGCCAAAGTGATTCGAGCTGCTCAAACGCCATCGTGCGACGGTCCAGTGGTGCTGCTCGGTAACGCCAGGCCAACTGTCCGTCGGTGGTCAAGCAGTAGATCCAGCCATCAGCACCACCGAATACGACTCGCCCGCGATAGATCGTGGGTGGTGAATCGATTCGTGCTCCGATCGTGTACTTCCACCGAGGTTGTCCGTCTTTTTGGTTCAACGCATGGAGTGTGTGTTTGTCCGTTTGTGCGACATAAACGACTCCATCGGCGATCACCGGTGCCGTCAGTCGTCCCCCCAGTTTGGCTTCCCACTGTTGGCCGACTTTTGCTTCGACCGCCAAGCCGGCGTTCCCACTGCGGCCGGCATCGTGCCGGTAGGTCGGCCAATCGTTGCGGGTCTGTTCGGCATTAAGTTCTGATAGTTTTGACTCATAAGCGACGCCTTGTTGCAGCCGACCTGTTTCAGGGACTTCTGCAGGAACCGGGCGTGTTGGTGATGATGGTGCGAGGGCGTTGAATCCGAAAAGCTTCGCTTCGGGATAACACGCGCAGTTGTGAGGTGGTGCGTAGGTCAAGCCATTGCAGGGCATCACTCCGTACAAACAGCCACCCCGAACCCAATGGTGAATGTCCCAATGCTCTTGATCGGGATCGACGAACTCGATGCCGGTTCGGGATGGCATCAAAAAGTTGTCGGTCGCTTTGGCGATGTAGCAACGGTGGTGGAACCAGTAGGTTTCGACGTCAGGTGCGAATTCCTTTTTGACTTCGCCGGTTCGAGGATCCCGGCCGACATAGACACCGGTGTCGCGGCCGGAGGTGAGGGGTGCTACCCATACCATGCCATTGACCACCATCAAATCTTGAGGCGATTGGTAGCCGCTGTTGGGGAAACTCGCATTCCACAATTCTTTGCCGTTACCGGTGTCAAAGCTGGACATCTTGCCGTCACCACCGGCGTACAGCACGACATCGTTGTAGACGACCAAACGAGGTCCGAAGTTGAATGTGAATGATTCACGTCGCGTGACTGGATCGGTTTGCCAAGCCACTTCGCCACTTTTCTGGTTTAACGAAACAACTTGCTCGCCATCGTGGAAGTAAAGGTTGGATCCATCGGCTGACAGGGTCAAAGGTGAGATGCGAGTTTGTTTGGCCCACAGTCGCCGCCCGGAATCTGCGTCGAATGCCATCAGGACGCGTGGTTCTTCATTCCAGAAAAGTTTTCGGACATCCGCTTGGTCACCGACACGCCCAAACAGAGGAGCATAGTCTTGTAGTTCTGCTTTGGTTTTGCGGACTACCAAGAACAACAGGTCGCCGGTGTGAATGATCTCCTCGGTCGCCTCGCTTCCCTCATAAGTGCGGAGCGTTTCGCCGCTGGCAGCATCGATTGCGGTGGTAGGCGCGTTGTAGCCGAGCGTTGCAAAGACGGTGTCATCACTCGATACCAAACGTCGCGTGAGTTGACTCGGTCCACTCTTCAACGGCCACAAGTGACTTTGCCAGTCTGGAATATCTCTTTCCCAAAGCACAACGCCATTGAAGGCATCGCGAGCCATGAGTTTCCATTTCGGTGGCAACTGAATCGAGATTCGACTGCCCTGGTCCATGATGTAGAACATGCGGCCGCCACTCGACACCAAAGCACTCATGCTCGCCATGCGGTCGTGATGACGTGACCAACGTGGACTGCCGACCCATTGCAGGTGTCGAGGAGGTCCGACGACATCATCATGGGCGACCGAGTTACCGGTCGCATCATGTAAGAAGTGAGTCCATTCGTCGATGTTTTCAGGTCGCGGCTTGACGACTTTCTCCCAGCCATCGTCGGTCTTGATCATGGCGACCCCATTGGGCACCAAGACACGAAGTATTTCTTGAAGCGGCACGTCATCGATTTCATCGGCGACGAGCAAGTTGACGAGATTGTCGACGTAGGGCAATTGGTTGCCATCTAAGCGATCGAACGAAACGTTGCCGTACTGTTCGGTTTTAAGTGCAAGTTGTCGCATCGCGTCAAGCTGCGAACCACGTCGAACCAAGCCGTGCACCTGGGTTGCATCGTTCGTCCGTAATGCTTGGGAGAGTTTCCCGTCACCGGCTCCGAGGTGCACAAAGAAGCCGGCCGAAATGCCGGACTCATTCAGGATGGTTTGGGCATCGTCCTGAACGTCCGCCCGCAGGTTCCCTGGCAAGAGGGTCAGGAGGAGAGCAAAAGATAGGGCCGGGGAAATGAATGTGACTTGACGTGACATTCCAAAACTCCAGGAGAGTACAGGCAGACGTAAAAGACAGAGTGTAGCACACATTCGGCCCAGATTGAGGTTTTGTCGGCTAGTTCGACTGGCGGTCGGGGGAGCAATGATCGGCGAATTGGTAGCACTTTCGAGATTTCGATTCCCAGAGGCGGAGCAGCTTTAGTTAGGAACAAGAAGATGAAACGGAGCACGGTGGTCACGCTGGTGATCCGTGTTGGGACTATCGGTTGGGCGACCGATCGGAGTGGCGTTTTTCGCGGATCCATGCTGCGCGGATCCATGCTCACTGAGTTGCTCGACAGGGGCTGCATCAGTTGGGGGCTGCATCAGTTGGGGGCTGCATCAGTTGGGGGCTGCATCAGTTGGGGACGGCAACGAAATCTGGGCTTGCCATTGAATTGGCCTGGCTTGCCAATGAAGTCGTCAGACTGCCACAGTTTGTGTCAGATCAAGCCTTGCTGCTGCGGTGACTGACTCTCGCTTGAATCTCGCGTTTTCTCGCCGAGGTTTTGGATCGCTTTTCCAGTGGCGACGATTCGAATCACGGTAGCTGCATTTTGACGTGATCGTTCGCGATGCAGTTGCGCTCGCCGGCGGTTGTCTGTTCTAGTCAGGGGCATCTCTTCTGGTAGACTTTTGCTTCGATCGTGAAAGCAACCCGCGGGAGTGATTGTTCGAGATGGAAAAGCGTCCTCTTGCCGATACCGGCCTAGATTTGTCGATCCTTTCGTTTGGTGCATCGTCGATTGGTGCTGAGTTTCGGCAAATTGATGTCCCGGAAGCGTTGCGATGCGTCAACGTGGCGCTGGATCGCGGCATGAATTACATCGATACCGCCGCTTACTATGGTCGCGGCATGAGTGAGGTGATGCTTGGGCAGGTATTGCCTGGGATTCCCCGTGATTCTTATGTCCTGAGTACAAAGCTCGGGCGATATGCCCCACAGCACTTCGACTTCAGTGCTCGCCGCGTCGCCGAGAGCATTGATATCTCCCTTGAGCGGATGCGATTGGATCATTTGGACATTGTTTTCTGTCACGACATCGAATTTGTAAAGCTCGACCAGATCGTTGATGAAACTTTGCCGGCGCTCCGAAAGGAAGTTGAGAAGGGAAAGGTTCGTTTCATCGGTGTGAGTGGGTATCCCATGAAAATGCTTCGCGAAATGTTGTCGCGAACGGATCTTGATGTGATCCTGAGCTACAACCATTACACGCTGCAAAACGACATGTTGCTTTCCCTCGTCGAGCCGTGTCGTGAAAAGAACGTTGGTTTGATCAATGCGGCCCCCTTCTCTGCTCGCTTGCTGACCGGCGCGCCATTGCCGGAGTGGCATAAGTCGACACCGGAAGTTCGTGAGGTGGCGGCGAAGGCGGTGAAATACTGCGAAGAACACGGAAGCGACATCGCCAAGCTGGCGTTGCAGTATTCAGTAGCACACCCCGATTTGACGAGTTGTGTTACTGGTTCGGCCAACCCGGAACGAGTCGCGCAGTGGTGCGACTGGATTGATGAACCGATGGACGAGCAGTTGGTCGCGGGAGTCAAAGAGATTCTGAAACCGATCCACAACTGGGCGTATCCGGAAGGTCTACCGGAAAACGATGACCCTAGAGAATAAAACGTTGGGTGGTAGGTGACTTCATTCAAGTCCAGCCCTGAGACAAAAAAGAGAGCCTTATGAAATCTTGCATCACCATTAGTCTGGTCGAAGAAGCTCGCGGGGGACCGTTTGTCCTATGGGATGGGCTCGAAAAGTCCATCGCTTTTGCGGGTGAGTTGGGCTACGACGCAGTCGAGATCTTTTCGCCGGGCGTTGAAGTGATTGATCCAGATGCCCTTGGCAAGATGCTGGACGTTGCTGGTTTGAAACTTGCCGCTCTCGGGACGGGAGCCGGTTGGGTCAAGCATCAGCTACAGTTGGCAGACCCGGATGCAGCCAAGCGGCAGCAAGCGAGAGACTTTGTCCGTCAAATTATTGACTGTGCCGGCCAGTTCGGAGCGTTCGCGATTATCGGGTCGATGCAGGGTCCTAGCGGAAAGACTGGTGACGCGAAGACAGCTCTTGGATACTTGGCGGAGGCACTCGAGGATGGTGGCCAACACGCCGCTCAGTACAACGTGCCGCTCGTGTACGAACCGTTGAATCGTTACGAGACCAAGCAGTGTTGCACCGTCGCCGATGGTGTTGCACTGTTGGAATCCTTGTCAACGGATAACGTGCGATTGTTGTGTGACCTGTTTCATATGAATATCGAAGAGGCTGACATCGCAGATGCCTTGAGAATCGGCGGCAAATGGGTCGGTCATATTCACTTCGTCGACTCGAATCGCCGCCCTGTCGGATGCGGGCACATGCAATACGGGCGAATCATCGAAGCGCTCCGCGAAATCGATTACCAGGGTTACCTGTGTGCGGAGGCCTTCCCATACCCAGACCCGCACGAAGCGGCTCGTCAAACGATGCGAGCCTATCGCTATTGGACGCAAACCTGATCGGTTTGCTGGCCGGTTTGCTGGCTGGTTTGCTGCGGTTCGCTAATGCCGCATCGCCCAGTGATGCGGGGATCGGTACGGCGATGCGGGGATCGGTACGGCGATGCGGGGATCGGTACGGCGATGCGGGGATCGGT
>JARGNK010000027.1:41921-60590 GCA_029213145.1 Rubripirellula sp.
GATGCGGGGATCGGTACGGCGATGCGGGGATCGGTACGGCGATGCGGGGATCGGTGATCCGATGCGGGGGAATCTCAGGCAATCAGATCGTCGATCGTCTTGCCACCAAACTGACTGAGCTGTTTGAATCTTCCGGCGTGGAAATACGTCAGTTTGTTGTCGTCCAGGCCAAGCAAACGCAGCATCGTGATGTGAAAGTCACGCACGTGGTGTACGTTTTCGACTGCGGTGGCACCGGTTTCGTCGGTGGCTCCGATGGTGTGACCGGCATTGCAGCCGCCGCCGGCCATCCAGATCGTCATGGCGTCGGGGTTGTGGTCACGACCATAAGCTTGTCCACCACCACGAATGCCGTTATCGGGGGTGCGACCGAATTCGCCCATCCAAACGATCAACGTCTCATCCAGTAAACCACGTTCTCGCAAATCTTGAATCAAGGCTGCAATCGGTTGATCGACCGTGGGAATCAGTGCGCCATGAGCTTTGGCCAAGTAGTCATGCGAGTCCCATGTGCTGGCGTATACCTGGACGAAACGCACCCCTTTTTCCACTAACTTTCTGGCCAATAAACATCGTCGCCCGAAGTTGTCGGTCGGTTCAACGCCAACCCCGTACCGATCGAGGGTCGCTTGCGATTCGTCGTCAATCTGCAGTGTTTTCGGAACCTCCATTTGCATTCGAAAGGCCAGTTCATAGTTCTTCATGCGGGCCACTAAATCATCGTGTTCAGGATGGGCCGCAAGGTGTTCTTGATTGAGAGCCTGCAAGAAATCAAGGTTTTTGCGCTGATGTTCGCGCGTTACTCCACGCGGGGGTTCGATATCTAAGATCGGCGAGCCTTGACTTCGCAATGGAGTGCCCTGCAAAGCTGTTGACAAAAATCCGTTGGACCAGTTGGCCGAGCCTCCTTGTGGATAGGCCAGTTCCGGCAGCACGATGAATCCCGGCAAGTCGTCGTTCTCCGTTCCGAGCCCATAATTGACCCAAGCACCGATCGAGGGATCGCCACCGAATTGGTTGCCGGTATTAACGTGGTAATTGGCTGTCGGGTGATTGACGGACTCCACTTTGCAGCCGCGATAGAAACAGAGTTCATCGGCGACGCCGGCGAGATTCTTCCAGAGATGGCACATGTCGGCGCCACTCTCGCCGTGCTTTGCAAATTGAAATGGTGATTGCACGTAGTAGCGTGTTCCACTGCTCATCGCTGATTGTTCTTGACCAGCACGCTGAAACTCTTTGAGGTGCAACTGGTTCAGTTTTGGTTTTGGGTCAAACGTATCGATGTGCGATGGGCCCCCCTCCATGTAAAGGAAGATGCAGTGTTTGGCTTTCGCTTTCGGGAAATGCGGTTGTTGCTTGGCTGGACTGGTGTTGTCTGCCTGCGCAGCGTCCGCTAGCAGGGCGCTAAAAGCGACCGAGCCAAGACTGGACCCAAGTCCATACAAAAAGTCACGGCGTAGTGGCTGGGACATTTTTCGTACCGATCTAGTAAACGTAGATAAACTCATTTGAATTAAGCAGGGCCAAGCAGACGTCGGCGAGACCTCGTGTGACCGCATCGACTTGGTGTGGCTGCAAGTCGGGTTCGTAATCATCGTAAACAAACAGTCGCTCGGTGAATTTGAAGGGTTCACCGGTGTTTTCTTCGACTGCTTCACGGATTACTTCGGTCGGCCATTCACGGTGGGGTAGGTCCACTTTGGTATGGCGTTCCGACATCTTGGCCCAGTGCTCTTGCGTCCTTCGCAACTCCTGGTCGTTGGGTTGGCGGCCATACACCAATTCAAACAATCGACTGATGACTTGGACGCGATCGAGTTGCTGGTCTGGCTGACTCTGCTGGGTAATCACACGGTTGGCTAAAGCGAGTGCCCTGTCATTCGTTTCTTCTCCATTGAGGAGCGTAAAGACCTGTGGCGTAATGTTTGATTGATCACGCAACTCACACGACTTTTCGCTTCCCGGCTGATTGAATGTTTCCATAAAAGGCAGGCGATGGCCCCGTATGCGATGCGCATAAATGGAGCGACGATTGCGATCTTTGGGTAACGGATTAGGAACATAGGCGGGCGCGAACGTCCCCATAATCATTCGCGGTTGGAGTGCCGCTTCGAGATTCATATCGGGTCGTACTGGAATACCACCCAGCGTAAGGTTGAGTTCGCCCGAGACGGACAGCATGCTGTCGCGAATTTCCTCTGCTTCCAATCGGCGTGGCAGGAAGACGGCATAGCTCGCGCGGTTGGGATCTGATTCTCGAATCTTGTCCTGATTTGGATGCTGAGCAGATCGCAGATATGTGTTTGAATTCATGATCTGGCGATGGAGATTCTTGGCAGACCAGCCACCTCGAACCATTTCACCGGCTAACCAATCGAGCAATTCCGGGTGCGTCGGTTTCTTGCCCGTGGCGCCAAAGTTATTTGGCGTTCCGGCGATGCCTCGACCAAAGTGGTAACTCCAGATGCGATTGGCGAGCACGCGTGCGGTCAAAGAGTTTTGAGGGTCGACAATCCATTTCGCCAAGGCAGTGCGGCGTCCACTGGTTGCCACAGGGATTTCATAGTCCAAGCCTCCGGGGACGGCACTGAGAACACCAGGTTGCACAAGCTCGCCTTTGGCGAACGGGTCACCCCCGGGCAGAATGCAGGTTTGTTCCCAAACGCCTTTGCCTTTGGGGTTGGCGGGCATTACGAATCGGGACGTCCGCATGCGGGCTGGTGGTGTTTTGCCGTTGTACACCGAGAATGCGAATGGCCGATAGCGATCCAGTTCCCACCCGAACCTTGCCTGCCATTTTCGGCCAATTCTTTCGCGGCCAAAGTCGTCAGGGGCTTGCAACGATTTGTGCGGCAAAAGGTCCGAATCGACTCCGGCAGCAACCGCTTCCGCCTTTGTCTTGTAAGGGAGTTTGCGTTCTGTGAACCAATTCTCTTCGAATTCTCGCTGCAACTTGGCAATCTCTAGCATCATCGCTTCGTTAGCTTGATAACGTCGGCGGTGGTAGATTTCGTCCTGTTTCATCCCGGACCGGTTCTCATCGGCGAGCCATTCTGTTTCTCGATCAGCAAATTGCGTGGTCGCGAATACCGATTGGATGGAGTAGTAGTCGCGGGTTGGAATCGGATCGAATTTATGGTCGTGGCATCGGCAGCACTGCAGCGGTTGCCCGAGGAACACTTGGCCCACGGAATCGGTGATGTCGTCAAGGAATTGTTGGCGAGTAACTTTCGCGACGCTCATTCCGGTGTGTTCCCAAGGTCCCATGCGAAGGAACCCAGCGGCGACGAGTAATTCATCAGGATCAACACGGTCGACCATTCGATGAATGTTTCGAGCTTTCTGGCGAGCTTTTTTTGAAGTGGTCACCAAGTCATACATTTCATCACCCGCAATCTGTTCAAGAATAAATAAATCGAAGGGCTTGTCGTCATTGAACGCGCGGATAACGTAATCTCGGTAACGCCATGCATTAGGCCGTTCCCAGTCGTTGGCAAATCCACTGCTGTCGGCATAGCGAACCACATCCAGCCAGTGTCGGGCCCAGTGTTCGCCGTAATGTGGACTTTCCAGTAATCGATCGACGAGCGCCGCGAAAGCGACTTCATCCGAACGCCCGTCATTAACAAACTGCCGGATTTCTTGGGTTGTGGGTGGCAGCCCAATGAGGTCAAAGGTGGCTCTACGAATGAGTGTGACTCGGTCGGCGATCGGCGCTGCGGTGAGACCTTGCTGATCCAGTCCGGCTTCGATGAAGATGTCGACTGGGTTTTCGCTCGATCCTGGATTTTCGCTCGACCCTGATAAGTTGACGGAGAACTCCGTACGGATTGGTTGAAACGCCCACAGGTCACTCGGCTGATACTTTCGATCGGTCCACTGTTCGCTCTGCCCGCCGCTTGTGGTGACTGTCTCGCCCTCGGCAAACTTGGCGTAGATCTCATTGACTGTCGCTTCGTTTGGCCAAGGCGCGTCAGCGTTGATCCAATCCTGAATCGCTTGAACTTCCTTGTCGGACAAACGGTCTGCTTCCTTGGGAGGCATTTCGTAGCCTGTTTCTTCCCGTGCGACCATCGCTAGCAACAAGCTTGATTCGGCATCTCCTGGTGTGACGACCGAATCACCGTAGGCATCACCGCCTGAGAGCATGTTATTGCGGGTAGAAAGATCGAAGCCACCCTGCTGTTCGTCTGCTTCCTGGCTGTGGCAACCAAAGCACTTTTCTTGCAGGATCGGTCGCACTTGGAGCGCAAAGATCTTTTCGCCCTCGCTCGGTTCTGCCGCGGGCGAGACCGCGGGCCAGATTGCGAAAAGCGGGGTGATCACGGCCAGTGCCGTAGTTGCCCATGTTTGGGGTAGCGGTTTCCGGATTACGGAGAGCATGTTCATCGCTAGATTTGATCCGAGTTTCATTGCAGTCGCTTCCCCGGATCTGGCCATTTCGACCCGGTCGTGGTCCCGGGGGAATCGCGTGACAACGCGCGGCTTGATCAAGGCTTGGGCAGTTGGGGCAGCGGCGAAATCGCCGCCGTTTCCTGTTCCCAGAGATCCTCGATTTCTTGACCGCCCGTATCGTATCTTAACAACAAGTAGATTCCGCCCGCCAAACCCCAGCTCAACGTCGTCACCACAACCAATGGAATCATCGCTAAAGCAGCGGCGGTGATGGCATGGACGTTGGGAGAGCAACCACTCAAGTCAAGCCAGAACCCAGACAGGAAAGTCGCCGCGTTCGCAACACCTGCGGAGATGCAAAGGATTACGGACGCGAATAAAGCCGCAATGACTAGATAAAACGCTAAATGCAGTGGCCGCCGGAATAAGGCTTCGTAGCCACGACTGAGGGCATTGAGCGGATCGCTGTCCTGTTCGTTGCCGAGAGCTGCCCAGCTGAGCGGGATTGCAACCAGTCCACCCAACGCGATCAAACCACTTGGAATCGCGATGAGTGCGGACAGCAGGCCTGCAGGGATTTCAAGAAGCGGCTGATCGGGAGCAAGGCTCGCGAGCCAGCCCAAGGGTAGCATCGCCAACGCCATCGCAAAGGCAGCGGCCAGCGGCAGCAGGCCAGCAAACCAGCCCCGCCAACTGCGTTGCCAGCCGAGCCTGAATCCCAGTCCAATCCCGGTCATGTTCCTTCCAGCGGCGAGCAACCCTCCTTGTCGGGTCAGCAAGATTGCCGGGGGGGCCCAAATGAAAAAGGTCCACAACAAGCCAAGGATCGGCACGTCTTCTAAAAAGATGGCGGGGAATTGTTCGATTTCAGCATCTGCGAAATTTGTTGCTTGTCGCAATCCGAGGATCCAGATAACGAGCGTGACGGCGGTCATTGCCAACATCGTCGGAGCAGCTGCGAGGCGGAGCGTCCGAATGAGACGCCACCAGGGGAACAGATCGGTCCACTCGCGGACTCGTTCCAGTAGTCCAGTCTCCAGGTCATGCCCGCTGTGCAGTTCGATCTGTTGCTCTTCCGTTTGCGTCATCCGATCGGCTCGTGAGCGTCCGTGATTGCCAGAAAACTAACGCGAAGCGTACGCGAGTAGACGGCTCGGCTCAAGGTAAGATCAGTCAGTGGCGGTGTTTGTGAACCGCTGTATGGTGTCGATCCGAACCGATCAAAGAAATGAATAGATGAATGGTTTGACCCGTGAGGGAAGCAGGATGGCGGCAATGAGCAGCAGGCAGATAGCGAACAGGATCGGCGTCAGCCACCATCTCTTGTTGCACTTGAGAAAGCCCACAAACTCAACAAGGAAGCTTGTCTGTGGGATCTGGTCGTCATCGGAGGTGGGGCGTTGGTCACTCATCGTGGGGGCGATTTTAGCGGCAAATTGATGCTGGTTCCGAATGTTTTTGATTTGCGCGCCCAGAAGTCGCTTTGTTGTCGCCCCAACAGGGGCTGATTCGGGGTGTTGTGAAGGTCGATTGCACGCTAATTTGATTCTATGGCGAATTCGAAATCTTACGAACAAAACGAAGCGGATGCATACTTGATTGAGAAAATCCGTGAGGGTGATCAAGATGCGTGGCAAGCAATGATCGACCGGTACGAAGGTCGACTGATGGCCTACACCAATAGTCGGATTCGCAACCGGGCTGCCAGCGAAGATATCGTCCAGGAGGCATTTGTTGGTTTTCTGGTTAGTCTTCCCAACTATGACGGGGCTCGGCCATTAGAAAGTTATTTGTTTTCGATCTGTGCCTACAAACTGACCGACCACCTCCGCCGTGAAGGTCGCCGGCCATCGATTCAGATGCACGGTCGATCTAGTTCGAGCGGTGGCGACATGGAGCCGGTCGGAACCGACCGAGTCGCCAGTTCCATTGCCCGCAGCGTTGAACGTAAACGACTTGAAGAATCTGCCGTTCGGGATGCGATCGCTGAGCAGATTGCGCGTTGGAAGTCGGGTGATGGTTGGGTAAAGCTAAAGTGCATCGAACTGCTGTTCGTTCGGGGCATGGCGAACAAGGAAGTTGCCTCGCAGCTCGAATTAACAGAACAGCAGGTTGCTAACTACAAAAGTGATTTTCAAATTCGCCTCCGGTCGATCATCAAACGGATGGAACTGGACGAGGGTGTTTTCCCCGAACTCGCAGACGATTGATTTCACCGTTGGCGGAAGTCGCTGCTAACCGAGTTAGCGGCACCTCGTGCGAGCCGCTTCGAATCGGCGAGCGTCTTCTCCAGGACAAGCTTTTCGCAGGTAGCAACTGTGAAGAGGTGACACGAATCAAACACCGATTCACGTTCGGCATCGAATTTCGAATGTGTCGCGATTTAGGTCTAGCCAGAATTGGAACGAGTCGCAGCTAAGATCTGGCAGGACGCGTGCCCGCCTTGTAGCGGGGTTGAACGCGGTCCTGACACGATACCGGTCTCCGCTAAGCTCCGGCTAGTCGATTGACCAAGGTGGCGTCTTTGGTAGACGGCTGCATGGGGTCAGCCCCCAAGGTTCCGACGAGTGACTGTTCGTAGTCATCCGCCTTGACCTTTGCCAGTTGGGACTGGGCATACCCCAAACGACCTTGGATATCCATTGCCTTGACCTGATCTTCGTCTTCCGATTCAAGGAATTGCGAAAGCCGATCGACCATGTCCGTCCAATGTTCGATGTCGCGGTGTTTCTTGGTGGCTAAACGCCGCCGGTACCAATCGCTGTTTAGCAGTTCGTCCCGAGTGAACATCTTTCGCAATTCTGGGTCTTTCGCAGTCTTGCCTTCGTATTCGCCAAATGCCATCAGGCTGAGAACTGCTTGCAGAGGCGGGCAGGCCAATTCGTAGCCACCATCTTCCATGTATTGCATGGCAACACGGCGTTGGGCTTCGGCGATGTGCAATATTCCATCGGCGAAGGATTCTGGATCTTGTTTCTCAGGTTTAAGCAGATCTTCGGTAAAGACTCGTGACGGGTTATCGAAGACTCGGGCGAGATAACGGCGAACAAATTTTCGGGTGATCCGATACCCCAGGCGGCTGGCGGGAATCGCAACCTCATTGACTTGAAAATCTTCGATGGGCTCGAGCATTCCTGCCTCGATCATCTTTTGTGGATCACGTTCGTTGGGACCCATGCGGCACCAGACTTCCGGGATTAGCAAAGAGATGTCATGACCGACTTCGAATCGTGGTCCAATATGACCTGCTGGAGTGGAAAACCCACCCAGCTCAGTCAAGATCATCGACGTCACCGCATTATTCAGGTCGATCGAAGGCATCAAAGCATTGAAGGGGCCCTTCGTCAGTGCTCCTTCACTTCCGGCACCCGTCGTGCTGGGGCTCTTTCCGGTCAAGGAGCAGACGTAGTCCATCAGCAGTTCTGGCAACTCCTGGTAATGCAGCGGAGAGTAGACCGCCAGCGATCGGAAGCCGGCCGCCGGGTCAGGCGGATTGTTGCGGCGGCCACTCAGCACAGCGCCGACCGGGGCATGGACAGGCTGGTCGACAGTCAGGGCTCGGCTGAGTTGCATGCCCCGATAAGCGACATAGGTGTCGCGGGCTTTGACCATATCAGGACGATCTTGCAGATAGCGAGGATTCTTGGTCCGTTTTCCGTCCACAATTCGGGGATCTGCCGTGCTGACGACGTAACCCTCAGTCGCTTGGGCTGCTTTTTCAAGCAACTCTTCCATCGGCCCACTGAATTTGTCGAATTCGATCGCGTCCGAAACGATCTCTCGCGCTTGATCGGTGGTCAGTGGTTCAAAGTTGCTGATGAAGTTGTCGGGACGAGAAAGGTCCCACTCGGTTTGCTTGTCGAGGCCGCGATGGACGGCGTCATCCGGTCGCTGGAAGAGACGGTATTCGCAATTCTCCACAAACTTGTAACTGAAACTTGGTTTGATAGCGGGGCCGACTTCACCCAACGCGGTGGCAGGAACGACAACGCTGCAGCTGATGTCGTCTTCCCGTTGCACTTTCGCCGCTGCAATAAAATCTTGCCGAAGCTTGAAGGTGCGCCAGCGAGCTTGGTCCAATCCCACACGCAGATAAGTTCCCACCAAGGTGCGGGTTCCGAGTTTCAGTTCGTGGCCGGGTGAGCCATTGACAATGTCGACACCAAAATAGTCTTTCCAAGAGTGTTCCATGCCCGGTTCAACAAACCGTTTAATGATCAATGCCAACGCGTAGACGTGTTCGGGAATCGACCCTAGCCATTCGTTGTATTCGTCGCTGAAGTTTGGCGCTGGGGTTAGCAGTTGGATCATACTGCCGAGGCTGCGATTTGGATCAAGCACGCTACGACTGGGACGGTCCGTGTAGGTAGGCTTGTCATTGGTTTCCGGATTCCAGCGGTTCTGGTAATCACGCGAGAAGATTTCATCCAGCTTGGCAAAATCCTCTTCGATATCTGAGACAAAGATCGGTCCATAGAGCATGTAGTCCCGCAGGCTTTTGCTGATCTCGCTTTTGCCACCTCCGCTTACGGTGCAAGGTTTATGGCAAAAGATTCCTTCGCCGACCGATCCGATCAATCGCCACGAAGGCGCCGCAGCGTGCTTTTCTAAACGTAACTTGTAGCCGCTGGGGGCGATGTAAATGTTGTCCGGCGACAAAGCAATGCGTTGCTCTTGGCCGTCCTTGGTCCACTTGATGCAACGCTCCTCGAGTGTTGCATAAGCACTTTCAGGGATATAGATAACGGTGGGATCACTACGGTCGATGCCATAACCTTCCGGCTGTACGTCGATGAATGATGAGTAGTCGCGGGCAACGTCGTCAAACGTCCGTCCGTTGTAGCGGCGGCTGTTGACTTGGAACTCATGCCCGAGCGAATAGGACGCGAATGCCATCGCACCACCTGCGTGCTCCTCTTCGGCATTTCCCATCAAGTTTGCCGCGAAGCTAATTTGCGTTTTGACCTCTTTTTTGCAATACCCGTAGTAGTTGTCCGCGATCAGCGTTACGACAACACCCGATTCATCACGACAAGTCAGTTTGAATGCACCGCCGTCGTTGTACTTTTCCTCCGGATCTTTCCAGCACATGGAATCCCGACGTTGTCGCTCGGTTGCTTCATCCCAATGCGGAAGCCCCAGTTCTTTCTTGGTGACCTTTGTTAAGTGAGGGGCGAGGATGACGCAGCCTGTGTGACCACTCCATCGACGCACGTCGAGTGCCGCATCTTTGTGAGGGGTTAGCGGATCACCGGCATTACCGAAGATCGATTCGACGAAATCGAGATTACTCACCAGGGAAGCGGGCGCGAAGAAACGCACCTCCATCGTCTTGGCTTCGCAGTAGCCCGGCACTTGCGGACAAACGGCGGGGCGAAGCAAAAGCGACACCCAAGTGTGCGCAGATTCCTGCATCTGCGACATGTATGGCAGGACCATCAGATCCTTCGGGGGTTGCATCGCGATCCGAAACAGCCGAGCAAATGCGGTTTGGGGTACCGCTCGCTTGTCGCCGGGAATTGGCAACCCTCCGGCGACCACGTGAAACGTGCCCGCTGTCGTGCGGCGATCTGCACGCGGATTATTCAAAACACCGTTGACGCAGCGGTAGCTGCGTACCAAGTCATTACTGAACTCCTGGCCACCGACTGGTAAGCTCAACTCGCGGGCCATTCCGTGAACATCGAGTGTCAGCGAACGATTCGGCAGTCGCAGCGGTTCGGAACTTACCTCATCGCCAAAATATCGAGCCAAAAACGATTCGATTCGAGAATCGACTGGGGCACGATTTTCCGTCAGCAGACGGCTCTTCGTTTTTAAGCTGTCCAAGATCCCTTCAGAAAAAGTCGCCATAGGATCGGCGGCGGCGTCGTCCGGTGGGGATAAGCCGGCGGCAGCCATCTGAAAGGCGATGTAACTGCGAAGGCGATCGCGTTCGGATTTGTCTGATGCGGCATCTCGGTCCCAACCGAGGGCTCGTTGAAGCTCGTGAGGGGTGGTCAGCAAAGTGGACACGGTTGCTCCCAGCAGTGGCGAGTAAAAGTTGTTTTGCTCCGCACAGAATAACAAATCACCGCAAAATGAGTTTAGGCACCAGCGAGGGAACCGATCGCTTTGGGGGCAATTTACAAGGAGCGTTGGAGTAAGTGCCGCAGTGCGGTTATCATTGGCCGTTTGACCACCCTAGGCGCATTTCCTTGCCTCGTGCAAAAACGGAACTGTGACGTTTGGAGGGGCGGTCGGCTCACCCCAAAATTACGATGCGGTGAGGTAGTCGTACAAACCCGGTCAGTGTTCATCGGGTGGTTACGATTTCCAAATTGCGTTTTTCGTTCTGTTTTGTACAAGGATTTGGTGTTCATGCGAAACGCCCTACTGCGACTTGTTTTTGCCCCTCTCTGTTTCTTTACCGCCATCAGCCAGACGGCTTTGATGCCTCAGGCCGAGGCTGCCGGTCTGGGGGTAACGCCACCTGAACAGTTCAGCACCCTTCCAGGTTTTCAGGTGGAGCTACTTTATGAAGTTCCTTCCGAATCGGAAGGCTCATGGGTCAGTTTGACCGTCGACCCGAAGGGGCGTTTGATCGCCTGTGACCAATATGGTGGCTTGTATCGAATCGATGTTTCAGGGGATCAACCCAAAGTCGAAAAACTGAAAATTGAATTCCAAGGTGCACAAGGGCTGTTGTGTGCGTTCGGAGCCTTATACGCGAACGTCAATTCGCGTGACAACGCGCCGGGCGTTTGGCGATTGACTGACACCAACGGAGACGACCAGTACGACACCAAAGAGCACATTTTGCCGCTCAACGGGGGGAGTGAGCATGGGCCGCACGCCTTGATCCTGACTCCGGATGGCAAACGAATTCTGATGTGTGCTGGTAACAACACGAACTTGCCCAGCGACATTGCCCGTAGTCGTGTGCCGCAAGTTTGGGGAGAGGATCATTTGCTGGGGCGGATGCCAGATGCTCGTGGGCATAATGCTGGGCGGATGGCTCCGGGCGGATTTATTTTGTCAATGAACCCGGACGGTAAGGACATCGAACTGGTCGCGACCGGTTTTCGAAATGAGTACGACATCGCGTTGAACCGAGACGGTCAACTGTTCACGTACGATGCGGATATGGAATGGGATGTTGGCACCCCTTGGTATCGTCCGACCCGAATCAACCACGTTGTCAGTGGCGCCGAGTTTGGGTGGCGGAACGGTACCGGAAAATGGCCAGCCTACTATCCCGATTCGGTCGGTTCAGCGGTTGATATCGGCCCCGGATCGCCGACCGGAATTGCGTTTGGATACGGCACGAACTTTCCCAAAAAGTATCAGGACGCGTTATTCATCTGTGATTGGAGTTACGGGAATATCCACGCGGTGCATTTGACGCCAGAGGGTGGCAGTTACCGCGGGACGTTTGAAACATTTGCCACGGCGGCCCCGCTTCCCGTGACTGACCTTGCGGTTCATCCGGACGGGGCGTTGTACTTTACGATTGGTGGGCGTCGTACCCAAAGCGGTTTGTACCGAATTCGCTACACGGGCGATTTGAGCCAAGATGCGTCGGGGATTGCCGAGGATGCGGATGCCGCGAAGCAGCGGGCGACGCGGGAATCGATGGAAGAGTTACACTTGAGTGAGCCTTCCGCTGCTGCGGTTGCTGCTGCCTTGGAACATCTTGGACACGGGGATCGGGCTGTTCGGTTCGCCGCCCGGATCGCTTTGGAGCATCAACCGGTCGATCAATGGCGAAATCAAGTGGTGAAGCTGGAAGATCCGCAAGCGAGGATCTTGGGGATCATTGCTCTGGCGCGTCACGGTCAGCCGAGTGACAAGAATGCGTCGCTCCAGACGCTGGCTTCGATTGCTTGGGATCAGCTTTCGACGGACCAGCAGATCGATTTGCTTCGTGCCTACGGGTTGGTCGCGATTCGTCTGGGAGGAATAACTCCCGCAGAGGCAAATCCGATCTTGGCTCAAATTGGCGTGCAATTTCCCACGGGCAATAACGAGGTCGATCGTGAATTGGCCCAAGTGCTCGTCTACCTGAAGGCCCCCGGTGCCTTGTCGAAGGTGGTCCAAGAATTACGATCATCGCCCAGTCAAGAGAATCAGATCCATTATGCGATGACGCTGCGAAATGCGGATGTGGATTGGAATCCCGAGCTGCGGCGTCAGTACTTTGAATGGTTTAATGACATGCGTTCAGCCCGTGGTGGGATGTCGTTCGGTGGATTCATCGAGAACATCAAGAAAGCAGGGCTCAAGCAACTGCCCGACGACGCCAAGCAGCGTTTGGCAGATGTGATCACACCACCCAAGAATTCAGTGGCAGCCGATTCGGCTCCCCAGCGACCGCTCGTGAAAAAGTGGAAGGTCGATGACTTGTTGGATTCAGTGGCAAACGAGGAACGCGTGCCAGATTTTGAACAAGGGAAAGCGATCTTCGCTTCTGCCCAGTGTTACAAATGCCATCGAATGGGTGTGCAGGGTGGAATTCTAGGTCCAGACTTGACGGCTGCTGGTGGGCGGTTCAACGTCAAAGACTTGTTGGCATCCATCATCGAACCGGATAAAGAAATCAGCGATCAATACGGGGCTACCCAGTTCTTGACCGTTGATGGTCGTGTGGTTATCGGTCGCGTCATCAACATGAACGGCAATCAGTTGCAGGTATTGACCAACATGTTGGATCCGTCTGCGTTGGCGAGAGTCAATCGCGATGATATCGAAACGACTCGTCCGTCAAAAACCAGCATGATGCCGTCGGGTTTGTTGGATACCTTCAATGACGACGAGATCGCCGATCTAATCGCCTATCTGCGTGCCGGTGGGCGAGCCAGTCATCCGATTTATAAACGATCGGTGGCAAAGAATTAGCACCAGTTTTGATTGGGATTTGAGTCATACTTCCATTTTCTGTGAGACACTACGATGCGACTACCTTGGTTTCTGTTACTGACTGGATTCGTGATCCCTTCTCTGGTTCAGGGGGCGGATGATTGGATTCGTTACGAAGGTAAAGCAGGGCCAGGCCAGGGCAAGCACCTTGTGTTTCTTTGCGGTGATGAGGAGTACCGTGGGGAAGAAGGTTTGCCCATGTTGGCAAAGATTCTGAGCCAACGTCATGGGTTTACCTGTACCGTGCTCTTCTCGGTCGACGACCAAGGTGTGATTGATCCTAAAGCGCAGGGCAGTTTAAGCGGGGCTGAGCAACTCGATACGGCCGACGCAATTGTGATGCTCTTGCGTTTTCGTAATTGGCCTGATGAACAGGCCAGTCACTTCGTCAATGCCTTCAAACGAGGCATCCCTGTGATCGGGTTGCGGACCAGCACGCATGCTTTCAAGTATCCCGGTAAAGGTAAAACGAGCTTCGGTGACCTGAATCGTTTTGGGAAAGACGTGCTCGGCGAGCAGTGGGTGAGTCACTGGGGAAAACACAAGCGAGAGGCAACGTTGGGTGTTGTCGAATCGACGGCTGCTGACCATCCCATTTTAAACGGTGTCGGCCAGATCTTTGGTGATTCGGACGTCTATGAGGCCTATCCCCCTGAGGACGCTGAGATCCTAGTACGAGGTCAGGTGCTGGTTGGAATGAGTCCGGATGATCCTCCTGCTGCATATGCAAAAAAGCGCCGGTCTGACGGGGTCGAGCAGGATATCAATGGTCCGATGATGCCAGTTGCTTGGACGCGAACGCACGAGCACGGCGATGGCGTCAAGAATCGAGTTTTCTGCACGACACTCGGTGCCGCGACTGATCTGCAAAGCGAAGGGTTGCGCCGCATGATCGTCAACTCGGTCTATTGGGGGCTAAAGATGGATGTGCCCAAAAAGGGAGATGTCAGCTACGTCGATCCTTATGTTCCCAGCGCTTACGGTTTCGGTACCAATCGGCCCGGGATTAAACCAGCTGATCATGAGTTGGGCAAAACATTGCCCTGAGAAATCATTGCCCTGAGAAATCACTGAGCTGAGAAATCACTGAGCTGATCCAGATGCTGATTCAGACTGTTCTCTGCACTCCTTGTTCGGAATCCGAGGGAAACAAGATCCAAGTGCTTGTTGCCCTGCGTCGAGGGTCTGAACTGATGGCAATGCAATTTGATTGATGGCCGATTTGAAGTTCGCTCTGCAGTCCTTGTTTCCGTCGCTCGATGCGGTCGAACGAGTATCGTCGGTTGGTGGTGGATGCATCAGCGAGGCGCGGCGCGTGCGGGTCCGTTTTGACGATGGGAACTCGCAAGATCTATTCGTGAAGTCTAACGCTGCATTGTTTCTGGACAATTTCGAAGCTGAGTGGGATGGGCTGACGCGTTTAAGTGACGTCGGCGCAATCAGGGTTCCCAAGCCTTTGGCGGTCGGCGTGGTCGACGGACGAAGTTGGCTTGTGTTGCCTTGGTGCGAAACAGGTTCACCTGGTGCCGACTATTTTGAAAGCTTTGCCAAACGGTTGGCGGCGTTGCATCGATGCTCTGCGGGGACTCAAGTTGGCTTGGATCGCGATAACTACCTCGGGTCTGCAAAGCAGGTGAACACACCATCGATTGACTGGGCCGAGTTTTTTGCGGTCCATCGAATTGGATATCAAATTCGCTGGGCTGTCCGCCAGGGAGTGGACGGTGGCACGGAAGTCGATGGGGTGTTGCGACGTGATTGCGAGCAGATCATGCGGCGAATGCCACAGCTCTTGGAAGGGCGCGAGGAAGCCACCTCGTTGTTGCACGGTGATCTGTGGAGCGGCAACTATCTCTGCGGCGCCGACGGGGAACCCGTGTTGATTGATCCCGCCGTCTATCGTGGTTGCCGGGAGGCGGAATTTGGGATGCTAAAGCTCTTTGGTTCTTGTCCTGCCGATTTCTATGATACCTACTTGGATCATTTTCCCTTGCCAGCTGGTTGGCAGCAACGTGTTCAGGTTTACGTGCTGTATCACTTGCTCAATCACCTCAACCTGTTTGGTGGTGGCTACTTGGGGCAATGTCGATCGGCTGCCGCCGCCATACTGCGGAATTAATTCGAGATTTTTTCCGTCGCGGGAACTCGGGAAAGACATCGCATTCGTGTGCATCTGAGTCTTTTGCCTCGGATAAACTGTTAGGCAATCTCGCCTTTTAGAAGGAAAGTCAAAATGAAATATTTGGCAAGCTGCGGATGTCTGCTCTGGTTGCTAGGGTGTATCAATGCAACGGCACAATCATCGGGGTTTTCGCTCCATCCGTTTGAACGTCAACAGTTAACCGATGTCTATTATTCAGAAGGTGCGAATGCCGGTGACGTCAATGGTGATGGGGTTGCCGATGTTGTTTGCGGTCCCTATTGGTTTGAAGGTCCAAAGTTCGAGACGAAGCACGAGATTTATCAACCGGTTCCGCAAGACCGCAATCGGTATGCGGACAACTTCTTTAGTTGGCTATGCGACTTTAATGGCGACAGTTGGAATGATTTACTGGTCGTTGGTTTTCCGGGGACTCCCGCGTATGTCTACGAGAACCCTGGTGCCGATGGCTTTGATGAGCACTGGAAAAAACACCAAGTGTTCGATTCGGTTTCCAATGAGTCACCCCAGTTGGTCAACCTCGTCGGCGACGAGCGGCCGGAACTCGTTTGCACACGAGATGGGTTTTTCGGGTTTGTGACGGTCAATTGGGAAGATCCATTTGGCGGTTGGGAGTTCCATCCGATCAGCGAGAAGGTTACCGCCACTCGGTTCGGTCATGGACTCGGTATCGGAGATGTCGATGGCGATGGGCGTCTGGATATGCTTCACGCGGCAGGCTGGTACCAACAACCCGAAACGGATGCTCTTACCAAGCGTTGGCGTCATCATGATGTGAAGTTTTCGGCCAGTTACGGCGGTGCCGAAATGTATGCTTACGACGTGGATGGTGATGGCGACAACGACATTATCACCAGCGAAGCTGCTCACGATTTTGGGCTGTCGTGGTACGAGCAGATTCAAGAGGGTGACGCGATCCTGTTTCAACGGCGACAGATCATGGGATCGCACCCATCGGAAAATAAATATGGAGTGTTGTTCAGCGAACCACACTCCGTTGCGTTAGCCGACATTGACGGCGACGGTTTGAAAGACATCGTGACGGGAAAGACCTATTGGTCTCATCACAAACAGAGCCCAATGTGGGATGCGGGATCCGTTGTGTATTGGTTCCGGCTCACGCGTACCGAAGAGGGGATCGATTGGGTTCCCTATCTGGTGGATGATCAAGCTGGGGTCGGACGACAGGTCAGTATTGTTGATTTGAACAACGATAAAAAACCGGACATTGTTGTCGGTGGCATGAAGGGAACGCATGTGCTGATCCACCAAGAACAGCTGGTCGATCAATCGACTTGGCAGCAGGCTCAACCGAAACCATATGAGGGCCCGGTACTGCCGAAAACTGATAACGCGAAATTGGTGCGAGGGCCCAAGTCCAAGCTGGAGGAGACGAGCGGTCGGGCGAAAGGGGCTATTGAAGGGGAGTGGCTGAATCCCGATATCACCGCGGGCAACGCGCAGCCACAAGATATGTCGAACTTTGCACGTGACAATTGGAGTGGTAAGTCGCAGCTTTGGTGGACAGGTGCTAGGCCGGGCGATCAGTTATCACTGACGCTGCCGCCATTTACCGGAACGGTCGACTTTGAAATCGTGATGACGTGTGCGCGGGATTATGGCATCGTCCAGTTGACCTTGGATGATCAACCGCTGGGTGGACCAATTGACTTGTACGAAAAAGATGTCGTCACCACCGGCGTGCTCTCGTTTCCAAAATTGTCGGTCAATGGAAAATCACATCACCTTGGTGTGCAGATTTTGGGTGCCAATCCAAAAGCGGTGAAAGGATACATGATTGCACTCGACTACGTGCGAGTTCGAACATCTGATGGCAATTATGTCACCGGTCCGCGTGATCCCGCGGATCAGGCTGCGAGTACTGGGGGACGGCCCAAAGCAAGCGACGGTCGCGTGCTTAACCTCGATTTTGAAACGGGTTCGTTGGTCGATTGGACGGCGACCGGCGATGCATTCGAGGATCAACCCATTCAAGGCGACACGGTTGCACCCCGAAGACCTGGGATGAAAAGTAATCATGCGGGGGATTACTGGATCGGCGGCTATGAAAAGCATGGTGACGAGCGAACCGGGACACTGACGTCAGCGGCGTTCGTCGTGTCCCAGCCCTACGCTTCATTTTTGGCCAATGGGGGTGATGGTGCGACGACCCGAGTGGAACTGATCCGCGCCGATAATGGAAAGGTGATTCATCGAGTCAATGGAGCCAATACCGAAACCATGCGACGTGTTGTGGTTGATTTGCGAGCTCACGTCGGCAAGCAAATTCAAGTTCGGATTGTGGACGAACATACCGGTGGATGGGGGCATGTGAATTTTGATGATTTTCGATTGCACTTAGAAAGACCCGGTCGCCCGACGGCGACGATGGTCGCATTACAGCCAGATGAGTATCCGCATGCGGGCCTGGGAGCAGAGCAAGCGGCTGCGGCGATGGCTGTACCCGATGGCTTCCAAGTGGTGGTCGGCGCTGCCGAGCCAGAGGTGAAGCAGCCGATTGCGATGGCGTTGGATGATCGAGGGCGTGTCTGGATTGCAGAGGCTTATGAGTACCCGATTCGAGCGGACGGTGATTCTGGACGCGATCGAATTTTAATCTTTGAAGATACCAATGGTGATGGATCGCTCGATCAAAGAAAGGTGTTTGCCGAAGGTCTGAATCTGGTCAGTGGATTAGAGGTTGGGTTTGGTGGGGTTTGGGTCGGCGCCGCGCCGTACTTGATGTTTCTGCCCGACCGTGATGGCGATGACGTGCTCGATGGTGAACCAGAGATTTTATTGGACGGTTGGGGATATCAGGATACTCATGAAACGCTGAATGCCTTCATTTGGGGCCCGGATGGATGGTTGTATGGATGTCATGGTGTGTTTACGCATTCTCGCGTCGGTAAACCGGGGACGCCTGATGAAGAGCGCGTGCCTTTGAACTGCGGTGTGTGGCGGTACCATCCAACTCGACATGAATTCGAAGTGTTCGCACACGGAACGAGCAATCCTTGGGGCGTTGATTTCAATGATCACGGCCAAGCATTCATCACCGCCTGTGTGATCCCGCATCTGTATCACATCATTCAGGGGGCCCGATATCAGCGTCAGGGCGGCCAGCATTTCAATGCATATACATACCGCGATATCGTCACAATTGCTGACCATTTGCACTATCTCGGCGCAACGCCTCATAGCGGTAACAG
>JARGNK010000257.1:0-1834 GCA_029213145.1 Rubripirellula sp.
CATTCAATCGTACCACCGGTCAATGCGCGGCCCGATTGCACGTCGTCAACAACCTGTCCACCAGTTCCAGTCCACCGAACTGAGCCAGTCAGTGAGTCAAGGGTCGCGAGTTGCGGCTCGCTGCCGGGACCGAGAATGTTAAGTCCAAACATCAACAAGAATCCCGCGGCCGTTGCCAGCAATGCAAATCTCAAACGGCGAATCGAAGAGCTCTTCTTCTCGAACCGCAATTCAACCTGCTCATCTCCTCCAGCAGCAATCGCAGAAGGTAACCCGGCCTCGATGGATCGATATTCAATCAGCAGCCGACGCATTTCGCGACTTTCACGGAGCCGATTTTCCAACTCGGCGAACTCAGCCTTCGAAAGACTGCCCGAGCAGTAACCATTCACCAGGTCCTGATCGTGTCGAGAGAGCTTCACGACAACCCCTCCGGGTTTGCAACCAGCGTTTTGTTAACGCATTTTGTAAGGCGATCTCGAATACGAGCAAGTGCCTTGTAAAGTCCCGTCGGCGTGCGTCCGATCTGCTTAGCAACATCCTTGATCGCAACACCGTCTTCATACACAGCCTTCACAAGCGCCTGTTGTTTGGATTCCAACCGTTTGATGCATTCATGAAGTGCCAACTGCCGGTCGATTTGGTTAGTACAGACTTGAATCGCGTCGTCCGCAAGCAAATTCATTACATCTTCACTGAATTGAAGTCGATCAGTTGCGCGTCCACGGCGATATTTAAGCACCTCGTAGCGGGCGATCACCAAAGCCCAGCTCAGAAACTCCATTTCTTCGCCGCTCGCATCAAATTCAGCGAACTTGCGCCAAAGAACAACACTCGCTTCCTGCATCACATCATCAACGCCTTCCGTTGTAGGCAACAGTGATGTCACAAAAGCGCGCAGATTTCCCTCAAACCGTGTAAACAGCCGAAGGAAGGACTCGTGAGCGTTGTTTGCGTTCGGATCGTTAGTCATATAGGGATACTCCGTGTAGGCAAGAAATTGCCCGGTCCAAACTGATAATATCAGAGTTTTTTTTCTGCCAGCGGCGAGTGGACGGTGGAAACGTCGGGGCAGACGCCAACTTCATTCGTCAGAGCTAGACTCCATTCCAAACTGTTCGCTGTGTTGCACCCCGCTCGTCAGTGGTACCCGCACAGTGATACCCTCTCATGACGGCTCTTTGCAGGTTTGAGATGAGGGCATCGATAATCTTGTCGGTGTCGAACCACCCTGCGGCAAAGCCTTGCAAATATTTCGATCCAACGTCTAAGGCTTCTCCAACCCTTCATAAATTCATCAACTGCAGCAGCATCCTCGTCGAATTCCACGCAAGATGCTCCCTGGCGGCAGTCGATCGACGACAATGCCCGTTTCGCCATGACGGACGAATGACGCGCCAGTCCGCACACCTACGGTTGGGCAGCCCGCCAGCAGAATTTCCTGAAGCGGCAACGGTCCGTGGTCGTCACACTCCTGCTTCATCGGGGTTTGCGACTGACGAATCTTGAAATCTGTTGGAGTTGTTCAGAGAAGACTTGTCCTTACGCTTCAATCATGTTCTTTTGAGACTACCAGAAGTACAAGCTTGGACCGACACGATGGCAACTCCTAACAAGATAGAAATACCGCGTGAATACTGGGCCTTCCGGCTAGGTCGCCTGATTGCGCAGTTACCACGAAAGATTGAGTATGCATTTTTTCATGATAGTGCCCCACTAGAATCTACGGCCTATTACGAGCCACAGCCGCACGTTGGGGACAAGTTCTCATACATGGAACGGGTATTTTCGGAGTTGCAGGAAACGATTACCGAGCTTCGTGATAACGGAGCTT
>JARGNK010000257.1:1844-7560 GCA_029213145.1 Rubripirellula sp.
AGATGCCCTCAAGTCTCTGAAGGAATTTGAGGAGCTGATCATGGATTCTTTACAGAATGGAGGACGGTGATATCGGGGACAGGCAAGGTGATATCGGGGACAGGCAATGCGAGCGGAGACAAGCATATCGGGGACAGGCAAAGCGAGCGGAGATGCTAGCGAAGTGTTTCATCAATGGCATGGCCTGTCCCCATTTCAACCCATTTCAAAATGCTCATTTCAAACATTTCAAATGCTGGCGGCCAACGTGCGTGGTTTCGAAACTGGCGTCATCTCGATGCCTTCGAAAAAGCTCGGCCGATCAGTTGCTCGGCCTTCTATTTGTAGGGAGCAACGACGCGCATTGATCTCCGTCGGATAAGAGCGGTAAGTCAAGCGTTCTGCTAGAGGGATGATATCGGGGACAGGCAAAGCGAACTGAGATGCTAGCGACGTGTTTCAACAATGGCATGGCCTGTCCCCATTTCAATTTTTGCGCGACTTGGTTGCACGCAGTGGTGTTCCTCGCTACCTACGCGGCGACAACGGCCGGTAGTTCACCGCGACCAAGGTGCGTCACTGGTTGGACCAGGTCGAGGTGAAGCCTCTCTTCATCGAGCTAGGCAGCCTCCGTGGAGAATGGAAACTTGGAAACGTTTGCTTACCTCGATTCCTCCTGAGACCTGAGGGACGCGACTGCCTTCTTCCATAGCTTTCGATCCAATTTGCTAGGAATAAGCCTGGCAATCAATGCCAAGACGCCCTGCCATTTGTGGAGTTTTCGACCTTCCTTTGCTGCAAAATTCTTGATTTCGCGTTCGAAGTACCCTGTGTTTTTGCGAAGCACCCGGAAAATGTAATGAAGTCTTATCTTCCCCCAACGATCTAAATCGAACACGCCTCGAAATCGATCAAGTTCGCCAAGCACTTCCAACGTCAGTAATGTGCGACAACATTTCTTGCAGAACGAACAGTTTGCTTCACCTTCCTGCGGTAACGGACGAAGGCAAACGTTCAGTGATTTTTGAGCAGCACTAAAGCCAGAAATGATTCTTGTCTTTTCCACCCGAGTGTGCTGGCAACCGGAAGAAATGCACTCGAGTGACTCTGTCGAAAGCAGGTGGACTGCTGCTGGGTCAGCATACGCGATATCGTTGGCGGGGCCGATGAACGAACTTGTATAGTGATAGCAGGATGCGTAGTAAAATTTACTGAATAGCTTTTGCAACTGGAGGACAACTGACACATTGCTTGGTACATGTGTTTGGATAGAGTGCATTTGCAGCAGTTCACCTAGGTTTGAATCTGTGCGAATAAACTCGAGACCTAAGTCCTCCGCTACCGGTTTCTGCAGGTCAAATCGCTCTTTCGCTAAGATTCGCTGCCGATCCAGATCACCAATCGATCCCGCTTGATGCGCGCCCACATTGTTTGAAATCAGGTGCGTAAGTTTGTACTCATTAGGTATCTGACTAGAGCTTAGATGTTCTGCGAGGCAGCACCAAGAGTCGATGCCTCCGGAAAATCCAGTGACAACCGAGTTGCCGTCTTCGTCATCTCCTGCAATCTCAAACTGATCGGGAATGATGCGAACCTTTTTGAGCCGCGGGTTCCCGTGCTGAACGATTTCCATGTAATAGTTGGTCAAATTATAAAACAAGCGAGGAGATACACTTCCTTTGAGCTCGATATCCTCCCCATTTTTCATCGCGAGAATAAGTAGACCAACAAGGAAGCCGTCAAGCCTCGTCGTTAGATAGCTCGCGTATTTCTCGTCAACCGAATACCGCAGTGAAGCACACCCGGTCAGGCACTGGACGTCCGCAATAATCCTCGCCTCGCCATCGATTACCTCGTAGCGCGGTTTATGAATGATCATGCCTTTATCAAACTTTACGGGGACGGAAACTTCTTATTATTCAATCCCGGATAAACCCTGAGGCAAGGCAATGCTGCTCGTCTAGCAAAGCCAGATCAACAAGCAGAAGATCCAAGGACAGACAACCCGACATTGGCCACTGAGAAGCGTACCCGAAACCCCCCGCGAATGGAAATCCCATTACTTTGCGGCTCGTAGCTATTGGGAGCCAATTGTCTCAGAAGACCGCACGGCTTGACCCTGATTTGCAGGAGCAGTTTGTTTGCGTCGGCTTGGCATGCCCCAAGACGCTTCAACAGTTGCCTGAAGCTATCCATTACGTAGAGATCAAAACGATCAATCGTCTTTGTGCCCGAAACTGGCGTCATCTCGATGCCTTCGAAAAAGCTCGGCTGATCAGTTGCTCGGCCTTCTATTTGTAGGAAGCAACGACGCGTTTTGATCTCCGTCGGATAAGAGCTGCGAGTCGAGCGTTCTGCTAGCAGCCGGCATTAACCGGCAAAAACGAGCTTCTTACAAACTTCTGCGGTTGCCCCCCTAAGCGGAGGCCAAACCCCAACCGACCGCGAAACCAATTCACCCCAAAAGCGGTGTTTTCTCCGCGTTTTCGCGGCTTTTTCAAAAAAGTGTATCCTTTTCACAAGATCGATGTCGAATTGTTCTCGTCCGCTGTGTTTAGCCGGACAGGAGGATAAACCGTGACCAAGCCTGACAACGAATTCCCGGACACTCGAGCAAGCTTGCTACTGCAGGTCAAGGCTGGCGACGATCCAAATGCGTGGGACGAATTCGTGGCGGTCTATCGGCCAATCGTCTATCGACTGGCTCGCCGCCGTGGGCTCCAAGACGCTGACGCCGAAGATCTGGCCCAACACAAGTATTAATCTCAGTTGCACGCTCGATCGAGGGTTGGCAGCAACGCGACGAGTCCGTTCGTTTTCGGCACTGGCTGAAGCGAGTCACCAAGAACGCAATCCTCAACCTGTTGACACGAGGTCCCAAAGAACGGGCGGCCGGTAGCACTTCCGTTCACGAACTCCTCCAACGACACGATGCTGACGATCGCGAACTTGCTCGTGATTTGGAGATTGAGTACCGACGCGAGATATTTTTCCGGGCAGCAGCAATCGTCAAATCGGAGATCACTACCGATTCGTGGAAGGTGTTCGAACTCGCGGTGATCGAAGACATTCCCATCGAAGAAGTCGCGGTGACGTTGGACAAATCGGTTGGTGCTGTGTATGCCGCACGCAGCCGAGTGATGAAGCGTCTACGTCGCTACGTTGAGGAAATGGAACGAGACGAAACATGAAAACAAACCAGTGTGAACAACAACGAATTGACGCATTCCTTCAAAGTGAATCGGTTTGGATCGAGACGGACCTAGCGGAACACTTGGAAAAGTGCAATCACTGCCGAGACTACATGTCAGCGCAAACGGCCGATCCGGATCAGTGGACGGAAGCCCGTGAGTTACTTCGTCCAAGCGAGTTCGACGTTGCCGGCACGACAGAGTTTTCTGTTGGAGGTAATGTCCGCACCCACGCGACCTCGCGTCCGATTCAAGCGGTACTGGATCTCTTAGCACCATCGGACGACACCCAGCGCCTCGGTCGTTTAGGTAACTACGAGATTTCAGGTGTCGTTGGCGCCGGTGGCATGGGGGTTGTCCTGAAGGCAATCGATCCTTCGCTCGATCGCGTCGTCGCACTGAAGGTGTTAGCGCCGCACTTAGCGAACAACGACACGGCTCGCCGGCGATTTGCGCGTGAAGCCAAAGCGGCTGCGGCCGTTCTCCACCCCAATGTCATCCCAATTCACAGTGTCGCGAGCGATGGAAGCGTTCCGTACCTGGTCATGGCATACGTTCGCGGAGGATCGCTGCAGAAACGCCTTCGAAATGAAGGTCCATTGCAGTTGGTTGAAATCTTACGCATCGGATCCCAGATCGCCGATGGTCTGGCGGCTGCTCATGACCAGGGATTGGTGCACCGGGATATCAAACCTGAAAACGTGTTGTTGGAGGAAGGCGTTGAACGCGTCACGATCACTGATTTCGGACTCGCGCGTGCGGTTGATGACAACACGGTCACTCAGCATGGCATGATCGCAGGGACCCCCATGTACATGTCACCCGAGCAGGCAGCCGGGAAAAAAGTTGACCAGCAAAGCGACCTTTTCAGCCTCGGTAGCGTCCTGTACGCCCTTTGCACCGGTCAACCGCCGTACCGCGATGATTCTTCCTACGGGGTAATGCGGCAGATCATCGACGAAACGCCCACGCCAATCGGAAAGCTGAATCCGGATATCCCTGATTGGCTTGTCTGCATCATCGAAAAATTGATGGCGAAAGATAAGTCGGATCGGTATGCGACGGCCGCAGAAGTGCACGATCTGGTGGAGCAATGCCTGAGCCATGTGCAACATCCCGCAGCAAATCCCCTCCCGTCAAAACTTCGGAAGGGCCAATCTACGCCTGCCAGAAAGAGCATGATGAAAGTAGTCATTGCAGGCAGCGTCCTGCTCATCGTTTTGCTTGCTGCCTTTGCCTCGCAATGGACTGCGTTCAGATCTGCGGCGGTTGCGGCCAAGATCGCGGCACAGCAAGAACAAGAGTTGCGTTTGCCGCTAAGCAGTCTCAATAGCTATATCGCTTCGATGATGAGCTCGCCGCATGAGATCGTCTTTTTGAATCTCGGATCAATCGGTAAAGACGACAATTACATCATCCTCAAACCGATCGAGGGTGGAGTGTCAATGGAATTCCCGGCCTATGCAAACAGCTCTTGGTCCCGGCGGCAAGGAAAATACGCAACCAAGCTAGCGGAAGTTGTGCAGTCCTTGTCGCTAAAGCTGGATGAATCCAGCGAAATTTCGGCAGACGGCAGGATTCAGGGCGTGAACTTCCAGGTTCGAGTGACCGGGGAACCCCAAGCAGTCGCCTACACGGTCGAAACCGTCATCTCACGTACCTTTGATGTCGATTCTTCGCAAATTTGCGATTTCCAATACTCCAACATGCCGTCCACCTTTTCGACACGACCTGGTGAAAAACCTCGGATCGTTACCAGCGATGAGTTTGTGGATGGTCAGCTCAGCGGAAAACGCGTCTATCTTGGTGAACGTGAACATCTCGTCTTCTCGATTCCCTCGGAGCTTGCCGACGAACATTCGCCCTATTGGAATTCGGCGATTTGGTCCACCGATGTCAGAGAGTTGCAGCAGGATGTCCTTGAGCGAATCAGGGGGAGCCAGGCGAACCCATTTCGGCCCAATGTGAACGTTGGCTCTTACCACGACGACAGCCAAACGGGCGAAGGACATCGCTGGCGGTTACTCGTTCACCGCGTCAATGCAGTACGTATCCGCTTACTGCACATATCCGACGGCAAAATGCAGATCACTGGCGAAACTATCTTGCGGGGTGGCGACAGCTCAGAACGATCAACGATCGATGTGGTGCTCAATCTGCGGGAATCGACGAATCGCCCGAATACAATCATACCACTCCTAGGTGTTTCAGCTGACGGACTGCGACTGAGCCATAGCGTGGGATCGCCGACCATGGTGTCGGGACCCTTCAAGGTCTCACCGGTCGTGACAGGTGGAGACCTTGAGTGGTACCAACCCACCTTTCTATTCCATCAAATTGCCAGAAATAGCAATCTTCCCTATCAGCCAAATACCAACTCCATGATTGAAGCCTCAAAGCAAGACGCTGATTTTATAGCGTTGGAAGTTGAATGGATCGCGAGCGGCGCGAAAACGCCGCCAGCATGGACCAGCCAGCAGTAAATGCAATCCGTCGCGGTAGGGACGCCGGTTACCCGGCGCCCCCCGCACAGATCCCTGCGAGCG
>JARGNK010000258.1:0-471 GCA_029213145.1 Rubripirellula sp.
TAGCAATGCCCTGCCGAAAACCGTCCTGCCGAAAACCGTCCTGCCGAAAACCGTCGCCGGCGATCCGTCCCGCAACATCCTTACCGTGTCTGGCGTCATCCCAGGCGGAAGCTCCCCAAATTTGAGGGCAGATTAAAGACGTGTTGCGTTTTGTTGTCTCCCCGGTCTAACCGAATTCATCGCCATCGGAATATTCAAGCTAGCTGAGCACAGGCTACCTGACGGCATGGTGAGACGATCTCTAGCCGAATCCGAGAGCCGAAGTCTGCCGGTTGTGCCACTCCCTGCCCGCCTGTGTTCGGCGAGGCCTTGAACTAGACTCTAGCGACCGCTTCAAACTTATTTTTCCCGCACGATTTGCCAAGCTTAACCGCCATGATTCGTATTCGCTCCACACTCGCGTTGTCCACACTCGCCTTGCTTGGGATGCTTTTTACGTCCCGACCATCGCTTGCCGAGACTGACCAACCG
>JARGNK010000258.1:481-7543 GCA_029213145.1 Rubripirellula sp.
GTGCTGCTAATCGCGATTGATGACTTGAACAATTGGGTCGGCTGCTTGGATGGACATCCACAAGCTCGGTCGCCCAACATTGATCGCCTCGCTGAACGCGGCACGCTATTTACTAACGCGCATTGCCAGGCACCGATCTGCAATCCTTCACGGACCAGCATCATGTATGGCATACGGCCCTCAACCAGCGGCGTCTATATGAATGCGCCAAAGCCGTGGACGGTGAAAGCGATGCAAAAACGCGTGACGCTACCACGTCACTTCGCCGCGAATGGTTACAAGACTTATACAGCGGGAAAGATATACCATGGCTCGGGACTGCCTCCTGGAGACTTTGATCAAGTTGGCCCACGACCGGGACAGCGTCAGAAGATCGACAAGCGTTTGATCGCGGAAACACCTGATGGAGCAAAAGGACTTTGGGATTTTGGCGGCCAAGCTTATCAAGAGGAACTATTCCAGGATCATGTTGACGCATCATGGGCAATGGATGTCATCAACGAGAAACACGAACAGCCCTTTTTTGTCGCAGTCGGATTTTATCGCCCTCATGTTCCGTTCTATTCGCCAACTCGCGTCTTCAATCAAATCCCCGCGGATCAGATTGAATTGCCGCAAGTGAAAACTGGTGACCGAGACGATCTCCCAAGCATTGTCACCAGCCTTACCCGGGCATCCGCCGCGCCCGGACACTCCTGGTTTGTCGAAAGCGGACGCTGGAAGGAAGCGGTTCAATCTTATCTCGCATGCGTCCGCTGGACGGACGAACAAGTCGGTCGTGTCCTGCAAACTTTGGCAGCCAGCCCGCACGCCGAAAACACGATCGTCATTCTCTATTCCGACCATGGTTTCTTCTTGGGCGAAAAAGAACGCTGGGCGAAACAATCGCTTTGGGAACAAGCCACGCGAGTCCCATTCATCATTTGGACGCCGGGAATGGACCAGGGCAAACCATGCAAGCGCCCAGTCGAACTGCTGTCGATCTACCCGACCTTGATTGAATTGTGTGGGTTACCGGTACGCGAGGACCTGGAAGGCATCAGCCTGAAACCCCTGCTGGCCAACCCAGACAAAGAATGGTCTCACGCAGCACTAACAACCTTTGGCAAGGAAAACCATGCGGTTCGCAGCGAAACTCATCGGTACATTCGGTACAGCGATGGCAGTGAGGAACTCTACGATCTACAAGCTGACCCAAATGAATGGAACAACTTGGCCAGCGACAAATCACTGGCCAACATCAAAGCAGCATTGGCAAAGACATTTCCTAAAACGAACGCCGATCCTGCCATAGGACTTGTCGTCAAACGCAAGCGACCACGTAGCAACCGACGCAAGAACGCGCAATGACACGACCGCCCTCCTCACACTCACGATTCTTATGAAGATCTCTCTGCGAATTCTCGCAACCATTCTGCTTCTATCCTCCAGTCTACTCGCCGTCGAAACACCAAACGTCGTGATCATCTACGGCGATGACGTTGGCTACGCTGACGTTGGTGTTTACGGCTCAAAACTAATTCCAACACCGAATATCGACAAACTAGCCAATGAAGGGTTGATGTTCACCGACGGTCATTGCTCTGCGGCAACCTGCACCCCATCACGATTCTCGATGTTGACTGGTATCCATGGCTTTCGGCACGGCGTTCGTGTGCTTGCACCAAACGCCCCCTCCAAAATAAAGCCTGATATGTTCACCTTGCCTCAACTGTTTAAGAAAGCAGGCTACCAAACAGCAGTGGTCGGAAAGTGGCACCTCGGCATCGGCGATGGCAAGACCCCCGTTGATTGGAACGGTGACGTCAAACCGGGCCCGCTCGAAGTTGGCTTTGACTATTCGTTCTTGCTACCTTCGACAAATGATCGCGTTCCGTGTGTCTACGTTGAAAACCACCGCGTGGTAAATCTAGATCCAAATGATCCCCTCTTCGTCGGCAAGAAACCTGACGGAGTCGTCTGCACGGAATATCCCGATGGCAAGAAGAATCGCGATGCGATGACCTACTACCAGAGCAGCCATGGGCATAATAATTCTGTGATCAATGGCATCGGACGAATCGGCAAACAGTTTGGTGGTAAAGCCGCCTTGTGGAACGACGAAACAATGGCCGACGTGTTTGTCGAAAAGACAAAGGCATTTCTCAACGCGCAGCAGCCAGACAAGCCATTCTTCCTCTACTTCTCATCCCAGGATATCCATGTGCCCCGGGCACCTCACCCACGATTCAAAGGAAAGTCGCAACTGAGTTACCGAGGCGACGCAATGGTTCAACTGGACTGGGCGACCGGCGAGATCATTAAAGCACTCGAAGCAAATCATCTTACGGAAAACACCCTCGTCATTTTCTCCAGCGACAATGGACCTGTTTACGACGATGGATATGAGGATGGAACAACCGTACGAACATCCACGAAAGAAGTCGATCGCGGGCACGACGCATCAGGTCCCTATCGAGGTGGGAAATATCAGATTTACGAAGGCGGGACGCGTGTCCCATTCATTGTGAAATGGCCAGGCCATATTCACCCCGGCAAGTCAGACGCAATGGTCAGCCAGATCGACCTCATTGCATCCTTCGCCAGCTTGCTCGACATTCCCTTGGAAACGGATCAAGCCATCGATAGCCGAAATTGTTTACCAGCACTGCTTGGCAAGAGCGAAACGGGCCATGAATTCATCATCGAAGAGGCATTGCGCAGCGTGGCGTTGAGGCAAGGAAGCTGGAAATACATCCAGAAACAGGGACGCAATCCAAATCAAAACAAACCCGCAGGCGAACTCTACAACCTCGCTACCGATGTCGGCGAACAAAACAACTTGGCTGCGGCGAATCCATCCCAGGCTAAGCGTCTACAGAAAACACTGAAGATGCTTATTGATGCCAAGAGCGGAATTCGGAATCTAAGCCCACAGTGAATGAAAACTGGCATCGAATCACGAGCGATTCGAATCCGCCATTTCCAGTTTGACTCTTGCCATCAAGGATCGCCTCGCGATGTATTTTGCTGGCGGATTAAGTTGTCGCGCCGACAGGTTCAGTCGTCTCGGGGCCGTTCGTTTCAACAGCTTGTTCACTGCAAACGGGTTCGTAGATACCTGGAATCGATGAACGCAAAATAACGACTCGCAAAAGGTAGATCGCCACGGGCACTCCAAGCAGCAATCCCCACATCCCGAAGAAATGCTCGGCGACTAACAGGATCACAACGACAACAACCGGATTCAGGCTTCCCAATTTGCCAATGATGCGAGGTGCCAAAACCATCGCTTCAAGAAAATGGATCAAAACGATGGCCAAAATCACCTGCAACGCCATCAGCAATGACCCCTCTGGCTGCAGGATGGCGATGGCACAAATTGGAATTCCACTTAACACCACACCCACAACCGGGATGAAGCTGGAAACAAACACGAGCAACGTTAAAACGAATTTGTACTCGACGCCGATAACCCACAACGCGAACAGAACCAAAATCGCGTTGACGACCGAAATAATCACCTGTCCCTGAAATGATCGACCAATCAGCTTCCCCAATGCAACGATTCCCGGCGCGACTTCGTCAATAATCGGCTGGACTCGTGTGTTGCGTAATTCTGCAATGCCAGTGGTCAATCCGTGCCACTCCACAAGAATGAGAAAGGCGAGTAATAGAGCCGTCACGATTTGGACGGGAATTCGAATTAGATACCCACCCCACTCGTCCAGTCGTTGCAGCACCGCCTCCATCACCTTGGGGCCATCGTTGGCCGCATGATCGCGTACCCAATCGGCAACATGACTTGTTGCCCACCACTGCCGCCCCAGATCAGCACGCGTGGCCGACTCGAAATCGAATTGCTGGTGAACGGCATTCCCATTCGCCTCCTCTTCATGCTGACGAACGACTCCCGTGAACGCTCGAATCCCCTGCGGATAGACAGCCGCCAACTTCTCGTAGTACTCATAGTCGACGGGAACATTTCGTGGCTCTTCCAAGTGCTTGGTTTCAACAAACTTTTTGAATTCGGTTTTGTAGCTTGGGGAGTTTCGGAACTTCTCCCAAGCCCGCAGAGATAAGACGCGAGTCCACTGGTTGTTCAGTTCGGACAACAGCACGGGATCAACACGAATGTCCTCCCAAATTCGCTCGCGGATCTGGGCATCACGTCGAGATTCAAAATCAGCGAGTCCCTTCAACCTGGCAAACTCTTCTGCTTTTTCGGGGGCAGAATACTCTGCTTCCCAGCGTGAGAGGTAGTATTCGCTCTTGTCATGAAATAGCTCCGGCGCTTTGACGACCAAGAACCATTGCTTCAGTGAATCTTCGGCCGCGGTGCCAGTTGGATCGGCGAACTGCAGATGATGCGCACGCGCCTGCTCGTAGTTGGCTTCAAACTCCGCTTGCAACCTCGAGGTAAGTTTGGGGAATTCCTGATACAACCCCTCACCGTACCGGCCCGATTCCTGGAATTCCTGCTGGGCTTTTTGATACCGCTGGTCGTCTGGATCGCCGTACTCGCGTTCGAACTTCCACGCGCCAACGGTGTTGGCCAGTAACGTATTGAGAACCTGCTCCGAACTCGAATCTTGAACCTGCGCCAACAACGCATTGCCTTGACGGACCAGTTGCGGCACAAAGTATCGCCCGAGTCCATACAGCACGGTAACGAAGCCCAGCAAAACCGCTAAAGTCAGCGACAAATCGAGCCACCGAGAATCACCTTCAGGGGAATAACGACAAACGATTCGGTGAACGATACTGCGTACGATAAAGCAGATCAGAAAGGTCAAAAAACCGATCAGAAAGAATTCTCGCAGCGCCACTAAGAGCAGCAACAGTGTTCCCCAGATCAATGGCTTATGCCACCATGTTTTTCCCAAGAGGGATCCGGCAGGCTCGGCAAGAGAACGGGCTGAGTCAATGGTCATAGCGACCCCATCGGCGTGAACGAAAATGAACGCCGAGCCCCTAGCAAATGACTCGGTTTCGAAATCAATCGGTATTAGGGACGGGCTACTTTCGCCGCTTCGCTTTGAAACGGAAAAAGAGAGTCGCCGCTAACGCGACACCAAGCATGATGCCCCACAGTGCAATCTCGTATTGTTCTAGCAAGGCGATCGCGACCAACATGATCGTCAGAACACCCCCGAGAAGCAACAACTGCCAATCCAGGTGTACGCCCGCCATAAAACAACTCAACGCCAACAGCATCAGTGCAAAAGAAGATGCCGACTGGCGATCAACCACTTGACGCTGCTCAAGAAAAAATAGAACGCCCAGGAAACCGAGCAAAGTTCCCCAATGAGAGATCTCTCGGACAACACCCTGACGAACCGAGCGACCGGCATGCCTGGCGCTGCGAACCGCTTTCCAGACACCAATACTGGCGTATACCAAAACGACAAACACCCAGTATTCCCAAGCCCCAGATTCGAGTGATTGGGTCAGCCCCATCCCACCCAAAGCCAATAGCAGCATCAGGACGAACAACGCAAATTGGATCTGCCCACTGCTTATCGAACTTGACTGGTCAAACGCGTCCATATCGTCGACGAAAACTGGATCAGGAGCATCGCTGGAAACCTCTTTTGTTTCGTCACCCGTTGAATGTTTCGCAGATTCGCTCATGTTCGATCCTCGTTAACAAAACTATTTTCGCCGTTCAACCGACTCCATCCTGTCCGCAACTCAATTCGAGTCGGCCCAACCAATCGACAGACGGATTCACACCCCCCACAGTGCGAGCGATGCGGTGCATCAACCCGAAGGCGGCTGTGGATGTTACGCAGCTATCTAGCAAACCTACCCGGCGTTGGAATTCCCGCCGCGTCGAGAGCTTTGCAACAGCTTACAAGCCGACGAAACCGCCGACCCGTTCTACTGGCAAGCATTCAGCAAAAAGAGCCCCACTGGGGGCAACGGCCGAGCTCGCCACTGCTTCGAAGCGAGTTTATCAGCAACCATCTCGATTGTCAGCAACCAGCTCGATCGACCGTAACCGGCAAGCGACACCCCCGAAACAGGAATACGATGCCTTCGCCAAAACTGCTGCTCACCAAGCAGTCGCTAATTGCCGGGCTGAGAGCGGGTGTTCAATCGATACATAATGAACCTGAAAACCCATCGGTCAACAACTGTCATCGATGCTGTCGAAACCCGAACAGAAGCGAGGCAGCTACCATTGAAAAATGTTGATTTCTGCTTCCCATCTGATCCGACAAATGTCATCTGGAAATTACGAACCGCAAGCTCACCGTGAGCAAAAGTCAGCATGACCATATTTTTTCCCCGCGCAAGTGCTGCGTGATCAATTTCGGCCTGAAAGTGACCGATGGTTAGTTCCGCGTGATTCCCTTTCACATCGATCTTCAGCGGCACCCATTTCTGATTGATCACAGATAAATCGGGCATCCCCTTCGGCTTGATTGTATCTCCCTTGTTCTGCTTTGATGACTTGGAAGCCCAGGCGATCAAACGAGTGGGAACCTTGGAGGCGCCGGCTGGCGCATCGGGTCTCTCATCAGCGAGCGTGACTCGAAATATGTGCCCCTCGCCGTTCAGCGTGAAGACAACGCGTTGACAGTCTGACGCTTTGATTTCGAACTCAATGGTGGCGTCGCTGAATTCGCGCGGCCACTTTAAAATCGGGCCGTGGTTCTTAAATTTTTTGTAGAGCTCTGGATCGGCAACACAACTGGCGATTCCATTCTTATATTGCCACGCGCCACGCTCGGCCTGTCGCCCCTCAAGCTTACTGCTGCTGAAATCATCCACAAACTCTTCAGCCATTGCTGAAGGTGCAACAATCTGTGCCAGCACGACAAACGCCACTACGATTCGAAGGTGAGTCATCAAAGATGAATTCCAGTTCTATGAATAGCTAACTTCCAGAACGACAATCAAAGCCAACATTACAAGATTATAACTGCATTCTTGTCGCAGACTTGTCGTGAAGTCGTAAGTACAAGCGTACGCGTTTTAGCTCTGTTCTAACGAGCCAGCGAGGCGGTGTTCGCTGCTTACGACAAGATCAAATTCAAATCTGCATCCCTGGCGTCACAGCTATCGTTGTCTGTA
>JARGNK010000259.1 GCA_029213145.1 Rubripirellula sp.
GAAACTTTCATTCTCTATCCCAAACCGGTTTATCCCGGCACACCCTGTCCCCGTTGCCCCCCGTTGCCTGTCCCCGTAGTTTCAACTCAAGACAACAGACGATCCCCGCTGGCCCGGCCACAAGCTGATTGAAAACACGCTTATCATCTTCACCAGCGACAACGGGCCGAACATTGGTGACAACCTTGGCCGCAATCAGGAGAGTGGCGGCCTGCGAGGCAAGAAGGCGAAACTGTGGGAAGGAGGCATCCGAGTCCCGTTCATCGTTTCATGGCCGGCGGTTCTCGAAGGCGGAAGACTGAACCGGTCCATCGTGACGCTGACTGATCTCTATGCAACGCTCGCTCACATCGTCGGACACTCGCTCGCTCCGGATGAAGCTCACGACAGCTACAACGTCTTTGCATACTGGAAAGATAAGCCTGAAACGCCGGACACGCGTCCCCGTGTCTTCTTCTGTCATCTGGGGCCGCCTTACCTGAATGACGCGCTGGCGATCCGCCAGGGCTCGCGCAAGCTCATCGTCGATGGTGGACTCGCCATGCCTTGGGCAACAGGGGCTTCACAAGGAGCACGCGGTGATTCGAATCCAACGGTATTCTATGACCTGACGAAAAACCTTTATGAAGATGGCGACAGGACCAACGAGCCGAACGAATTAGCCGTTCAATTGGCAGCAAAACTCTTGGAGATCCACAACCGTGGTCACGCCAGAGAATTGGATCTACCGTCTGGCCCAGAACTGTTCGTCGCCCCCGGCTGGCATAATCTGCGAAACGACGTCACTGGCGAAATCGGTTTCGAATTCGGGTTGTGCGAAGGAAGCGGAACGAAACAGGTCACACATCTCGGGATGTGGGACGACCATGACAAAGACCGTTCGGTCCGAGCCGCTCGCGCAGTTCCACGCGATCACGAAAACGATCAGCCTCCCAGCTTCATCACTCAGGACAAGCGACGGCAGATCGAAGCCCCGCACGTCCTGCGACTGTTGCGACTGGAATCGAACGAGCGCATCGAGATTGCCCGAATCAAGATCGCAGCGGGACAAGCCGGCCAGCTGCACCACTCGTTCAGATACTTCCCGCTGCAAAAACCGGTCACGCTTAGCGAGAACAGAGTGTACGTCCTGCTCATGTCGACCAAGGCAGCCGATGGCGACCCGTTCCTCGATCCAGTGGCTTTCGATGGCCTGTCTCCGCTCATCCATCGAGACGTTCGCGTTCAACGAAGCGTTCTCGTCCGTCCCCATATCACGAATTACAGCGAAAGCATTCCAGCTTTCGAAGACCTGACCAATTCGTACTCGCGTTATCGAGCGCCCATCGGACCGACGCTTTTGTTCCAGCGGTGAGTCAGTTGGGGGCGAACCAACACCCTCAATATCAGTCAAATGACCAACGCCAGTCGCCTTCTTCGACATCTTGAGGTCAAACGAAATGACCTCATTGTGAAAGAACCGATCCTCCCGTGAGGCATGGGTTGCTTTCGTTGGATTGACCTTTATACGCAACAGCGTTCGGTCAAACGGTGCAAAATTTGCTTTGAAACATCCGCGTTCTGAGGCGGTCTCTGGCTTGAAGCATTCCCAAAAGATGAGTTTGCAGTTTGTCTCGTGTACACATTCAAGAGTTGGGCGGAACGGAGACCCCGGCAGCTGCTAGGGAAAACACAGAGCAAGATTTGGACCACTAGGGTGGCCTTTATAGTAGCTTTTTGCTTCTGATATCAAAAGTTGTTCACGCAGCCCGACGCGTGAGGGAGAAATATCGGGAAAAGTGGTTGATCTGGTGTTTTTTTGAACGCGTGCTGCTACCTCAGGGTGTCTTGCCGAACTGGGGCTCTTTGCCTGGACGTACGACCCAATCCGAGAAAAGCGATGTGAATCCGTTGTCCTCAAAGTCGCCGATTTGCAATTCGACAATGTTCACGATGGGAATCGAGACGTCGCCGTAGATTGTTGAGCGACCGATTAGTTGCCCGTTCATAACTTTCACTGGTTCGAATCTCAAGATTGAGCCATCGGCCAATTTGAAACGGAACTCGGAGGCTTCGCTTGATGTTGATTGAACTGTTGCGCTCTCCGGCTTTTCAACGTTGACGACTCGAGCGATTCGTTCAATCGGCACTGAGGACTTTCGAAGTTTGGACTCAAAGTCAACGGCATTCCCTTTGATGCCCACAAGACTACCACGTTTCAAATCGCCGTTGTTTGCCACGAAGATGTGGCTGGGAGGGCTGTCACGGTTGAAACGCGGGACGGTTAATGCACGTCTCAATTTTTCGAAGTCGATGGAATTGCGAAAGTCTTCGGTGAATTCGATCGTCTTGAGGTGCGATCGCTTGAGCGTTTGCGTCCTTAGAAACGGGGATTGAAAATCAAGCGAGTCCATGTCGCACGAAGATACTCGGCAGGGTATCACCTCACCGGTATGCAGATGGATCAGGTGAGGGAATGTATTGGCGTCAAATGAAATTCCTTCCTTATTTGCGTTCCGAGCACTCCGCTCGATGATTGCTCTGCCCCCTGCCGAGAGCCGCAATGGACTGTCTATTCCAAGCAGTTTCCAACGCAACGTAGAGTTGGCCGAGTCAAACTGAAGCAGTCCAAGTAGGCTGCCCGAATCAAATTTCATGCTGTCAAGGTTTTGATTGGGCAGACCATCAGGACTTGCGACTTTGTTCGTTAAAGGGAATCGCAGTGACAACGCGTTGGTGATAGCACATGGTATTGGAACATCCGAGAATGCAGTCCGCAGTGTCACGTGGCTCGGGCTGGTCTGCTGGACTTGTCCACGTAGGACCGCCCCGTCGGCGTAACGCATCTCAGACGCATCGCTTGTTACCGTGAGTTGGACGCCGGGAGTTTCGATGCGGTCGATCTGGCTCAGGTCGATTTTTCGTTGCCTGTCCCCGTTCAGCACAATTGGCCCGCGCTCAATGTTGGATAGACTGCCATACAAGACGCTTCCGTCGAGCAGATGAACCCGTGGCTTCTGGTAGTCGATGGGGTTCTGTGAGCGACTTTTGACTTGCCGACTCAACACCAGTCTTTGTATGGCTAGGTCTTTGCCGCGGTTGCGAACGATGATGCCCGAGTCACCAGTTGCCACATGAGCATTCTTTGCAGTTGCCAACCGACGTCCACTGGCGTCAGAAACTTGTAGCTCGCCCGTCTCACCGTCGTAGGCAAGACGCAGTCGCACATCTCGCTGGCCCTTGCCGATGGTGATGATGGGCTCGAACAGGTCGTCCTTGATCTGGTTCTGAAGAAGGACGACCTGATCGTCCCATGTTTCCAGGCGAAGTGTACCAGGGTCGGCTGCCGCAGTCTTGTCCTTGGCGAACGCCAGCACAAACTTCGGTGCTGCGGACGCCACAAGTTCCAGCTCGAGTTCGAATTGCTTTGGCAAATTGGCTTTGTGAAAGAGGGTTGAGCCAGTTTTTTGGGTGATCGCATGACCTGCCGGCTCGCGTTGCCAAAGATCAGTCTTTTTGATTTCCCAATCGTCGAACTGCGAGCCATCAAAGATCATGTTTGGATTGTTGCGGCGGATCAATGAATAGATTGCGGGCCGTGCGATGGTGAACTTGCCTAACCGTTCGTTGGACATCGTGAATGTTTTGCTATCTGCGCCAATCAGGTCGGCGGTGAACACGTCGCCCGAAGTCGTTGCGACACGGAACGCTCCGTCTGACTGAATTGAGACGTCGCCCCCCGACGCAGGGAAAACGACGGACGTCAGGTCACTGGCGTTGACGCGCACCTCGTCCAAGAACACGGGCGATTTCCAACGGATTTGTTCGCCCTGGCTCTCAAGAAAACTGCCTGGCAGCGAATCGCCGTTCCGCCAATGGAGGACCGCATTACGCTGCTGAGCGAAACCTGCCGAGCTCCAAAAGATGAGGGGTAATAGCAGGCAATATGCAAAACGTCGGCGCGGAGGGTTGTCAGTTCTTGAATTCATCTTTTACCTTTCATACACCGGCAAGAGTCGAGAGTTAAGCGCCAGTGCCAGAACCGACATGCCCGTTCCATACGCTTTGCCGTGGCTGCTGGGGATACCGCCGTCGGCTCCCTGCAAACTCTGAATCGTCTTGATGTTGCGTTGGTTCCAGGTCCTCCACGCTTCGAGATCGCTGTGAAAAAGTGCCTGGGCCATATAGTATCGCCCATAGAACGGGTAGTCAGTGACATCCTGGTCCTTGCGTGTCGCGATCGACTTGGCGGCCAGCATGTACTCCTTCGAGTCCTTTCGCTTGGCAATAGCAAAGACCAGCGTTGCAATCGCCGTGCGAGTCAGACCGTTTCCGTGACTTTCGGTTGGCTTATACGACACGTCTCCGTCTGCCATCGTGTTCAACTTGAAGTATGACAACGCATTGTCGATTGCAGCATTAGGAACCTCAACACCCGCGTTCCGGGCACCAAGCAACCCCATGAGAACCGTACCGGAGACGGTTGTGTCGGCGTCCGATCCGTTTGGCTGGTATCGCCATGCTTTCCAGGGGTTATTCTTTTGCGAGGTCAGGATGCAACGAACCGCCAGCTCAAGAGCCTGGCCGATCGAACGCTGCTTGTCGGCGGGGATTTCGCTGTCCTTCCAAAGCAATCGTTCGTTCACGACGCCATAGGCTTCTGACAAAGCCAGTGTTGCGAAGCCGTGGTGGTACATCGCTCCGTGGCCGGGGCCGGAGATGTGGCCGGTGGTTCCGCTTTGATTTGCAATGATATTCCGCACGGCCTTGCGGATGTTTTCCGAATACGGCCCAAAGTCCGGGTCTTCACCGCTGGCTAACATCGCCATGATGCAGATGCCGGTCACTCCCGGGCCACTTTGAGAGCCGGACCAGGTACCATCCGGTTCCTGAGTTGCCTTGAGATAGCCGAGACCTCGTTTGTTGATCAGCCGAACGGCGGTGGGGACTTCCTGCCCGTAGCGAGGCAGGGAATCCTGCGCAAACAACGACGTGTTCAGGACAGCAAAGGCGATGCTTAACCACCATGTCCGTTTGATGAATTGGGATTTCAGTCTCATGATTACCACCTGCGTTTCCTGCTGACCCGATGCATTAGCAAGGGATTGCTTCCGTTTAGGCCTGCCCTCCCTAACGGCGGCGTTCTTCATCGATCCGCCTTTCACGAACCCGATCTTCCCTCTCGCCTTCTTCTTGGCGGCTGATTTCCGAGGCCCCGATGTCGAAGACGAGCTGCATGTCTTTGTCGAAGCGCTCGACTTGGCCGCTTTCGATCAGGTTGTTAAAGAAGCGGCCGAATGTCATGCCGCGCTGGCGAGTGGTCTTCTCAGACCGCAGGCCTTCGGCTTCTCCACGAGCGAGCATCTTTTTCAATTGCGGCATCAGTTGCTCTTTGGTAGTCCGTCCCAGCGTGCGATCTTCTCGCTGCAATTTTTGATAGAGGGCGTCGATCTTTTGTTCCTCCGTGAGCGGTTTCTCGCCCTCGCGTGCTTTGATACCAACCATCACTTTTTCCTTCGTGGTTTTGCCATTTGCCACTGCATTCGCGATGCCGGGGTTCTCTTTGAGGTACGCCTCGTACTTTGCCTCCCAATCGACCACTGGCAGGAATACGATTTCATAGAGTTGCTTCGCTTGCTCGGGCTTTAGCTTTTTGGTGTCCGTCATCACTTTGAGAGCCGCCCTCAGTGCCTTCTCAGACCTGGCCTGCTGCGCTGCTTTGTCGTTTTCGTCCAGATTTACATCGCCATATTGGAGCAACTTGATGACGTTCTCCTTCATCAGGCCATGATGTATAAGGTACTCGTGCAGCGCTCGGTTCTGCCTCAAAAACACCTGGAACTTCGCCTCCCACGGATCAAGTTCTGCAGCTTCTTCTTCGTTGTCGCGTTCCCAACCATCAGGTTCTTCGCGCAACATTTGCTCAAGTTCTGGCCGGACTTGCTCAAGCGTCTTTCCTACCCAGCGACGAGGATCGTCGCGTTTTTCGTATTCCCAAAACCTTTTGAGTTTTGCTTCCCACGCGTCGGCCGCACGTGCTTTGATGCCAGCCAGGACTTTCTCTTTGGAAATTCTGCCTGACTCGACGGCCTTGGCGACGCTGGGGTTCTCTTTCAGATAGGCCGTGTATTCGGCGTCCCAGTCGGTCTGATCCTGAGCCTGTTCACGTCCCCGTTCTTCACGTCCCCGCTCTTGACGTGCATTTCGGTCTCGACGTTCGTCGTTCCTGTCCTGAGCAAACGCGGGAGCTGAAGTGAGTAGCATGCAAAGTGTGAGTAAGAATTTTTTCATTTGGTTTCCTTCTTGAGTTTGTGGTTTGTTTGTTTACCGAAAGCAGCGAAAAAGGAGGCTGCCTGGTCGTCTTCTTTCGTTCTTTTCGACCTTGTGAATTTGACTAGCGGCCTTCCAATTTGTTGAGGTAGACGTCCAGTCCAGCACGAAATTCAGCGGGCAGCTTTCTTCCGGTCTTGCCAATCGCCTGGTTGGGTGCTCGTTTTTCGATGGAGACTTTGCTGCCTCCGTCGCCCAGCCCCATCAGCATCAATGCGGGGGTTGAGGATGGTGGAACCTTCGCGATCATCGGTGCATTGGGAAGACGACCGGCTGCGAGCAACGTCTCGATCGCGTGTTGAATTGCCGCAACGGTCGTTGGGCTGGTGTCTGGTTTGTCGAGCAAGTCTTCCACTTCGTCCATGATCTTCGCGGCCTCGGTGAGCTTGGCGATCTGTCCGAGAATCTTGGGATGATCAGCTCTCGGGAGTTTCTTGATTTGCTCCACAAGATTACGTGACGTGGCGGCGAGTTCCTGTTGAGTCTTGGAGAGACCGGCGGCCCGCTTGTTGTAGTCGGCGAACCACTCGGGTTCCTCCTTTTCGCCTTGCTTGCGCGGTTTCGGGTTGCCGTTTTCGTCTCGCTCGGCCAAGGGGACCGTTTGGTGTAGTTCGCGAGTTTCTTCGCGGAGTTCGATTTCTCGATTGATGACACGCAAGACTTCGAGCACGATCTCGGGAGTGAGATTGGGAAGGTCGATCACGCCTTCCGCAGGTGGGCCGTGCGCGGACGGCGGCGGAGGTACGAGCTGTTCCGCATAACGATCGAGCGTGTCGGCCCAGAATTCGGAATCAATCGTGGCCTGGCCCACATCGTTCTTTTGGACCGTGCTACCGATATAACGGACGCGTATCGCCGGATCGTCGTTCTGCATCTCCTCCAGAACGAGCTCGTAATGCGGTGACGGCTGCCGCGCGGCATAGGCCATCATGTCTTGCTGAAGTGTGGACAGCTCTTCGGATTCCGCAACCTGGCGATCTGCGAGAGTTTTGCGCTGCTGTGCGGTTTCGGCTTCGTCAGGAGTCACGCCAAAGCCGTCGAGTTCATTCAACTCCACAGCGAAATCCATTTGTTTGCGAGATGCCGCCTTGAGGCGTTTCACGAAGGTGCTGTTCTCAAAACCGAGCAACAGTTGGTTCATTTCACTGGCAAGTTTGGCAAACGCATCGAGCAACTCTTGCTGTTCGGT
>JARGNK010000028.1:0-10642 GCA_029213145.1 Rubripirellula sp.
TACTTTATTGAGCATGAAGGGCGAGTGATCAGCCGAAATGAACTGTTGTCAGAAGTGTGGGACTTGTCGGGCAATTTGCAGACCCGGGCAGTTGACCAATTCATTGCTAGATTGAGAAAAATCATCGAACCCGATTCAGCAGTCCCGACGCATTTGTTGACCATCCGCGATGCCGGTTATCGCTTTGTTTGCGATCCAGATGACTCGCTTTAAGCGTTGATGGGCACAAACGATTTCCCTGTCTAAGGCAGCGCCATTCTTGTCGTGCTGCTTGAGCGCTTTCGCCGTTGGATTTCACCGCCAGTGGCTTTGCCAAAGGTGCACTTTTTCGTCATCAAGCTAGCTGTCGCGACTTCATTGCCTCCCGGTCAGCGCATAAAAAAAGCTCCCGGAAAGTACGTTGTCCTAGGGGGGCGGAGGACAGACGCGCTTCGATTCCGGGAGCCGGTGGTTTGGAGTTCGACAAAGAACTTAGCTTCCATGCTTTGTTCCGTCGAACCTTTATTCGAAAAGATCGGCAACGGTGTCAAGACACATCCGTGTGACTCGGCGGGCCGCAGTGTTCGCAGCAATCAGCGTAACGCTGGATGCCAGTGCAGAACCTCGTTCTCTTCAAAATCCGTGTCGAGCATTTGTTGCCAACTGCTCAACACGGTCGGGAGAATAGAAAGAACGTTTTCCTCTGGTCAAGGCAGATTTGACCGCGATTTCAGAAAATTGGAAATTCGCCATTCTGTCATGTACATGCGATAACAGTGGAGGGGCTTGCCTCCCAAGCGGAGGTTTGCCTTGGGGTTTGCGGTGTTTGCCATGGGGTTTGCGGGGATTTTCGGGCGTTGTGTTTGGTGCTGCGTCGCTTTCTCGGTTCTGCTCGTTGCCAGCGTGCCTTGCTGTTTTCGATTCGGATTTGTCGTCAAGTCGGAGGTCGCGCGGTGACTATGGCTTTTCCAACGCAGCCGATCGGTGCCGGCAGCGATCGGCATGGCGTTTCGTTGCAATTCATGCATTCGGTTGCTCGGCTTTCCAGCGGATGCAATCCTCTTCTTGCTCACCACATTCCTCGGCTAGTCCGATCGCGCGGTCGACAACCTCGTGAAATGCTTCAACCGGGTTGCAGCGAGTGACCCCGATCGTGATCGCTCGGGAATCCTTGTCGCTTGGAGTCCCCAGTGCATCGCAAGTGGAACGGAGTGTTCGTTTTGCTCGGTCTTGGGCTGCTTATGCATCGGCACTCGGCTTATGCATCGGCACTCGGCATGCTGAGCAGAAAAATGGAGTCGCCTTGATTACCGAGCCGGTCGATGCAACGCATTTCCGCCCGTAAAATGCGAAGCAATCATCGCCTCTGGCTACCCTTGGGCGGATCCGTGAATCGGATTGCCGATGCAAAGATCGGTGTTTTCGCATCTAGTCGACTGCGAAGGGACTCGAATTCGCTTGCCAGCGTTTCGAGATTGAACAGGTAGGCATCATCGTCCAAGCGGCGTGCGAAAGCGTGACTCGCTTTTGCTCGATTGGTAGTGCGAGACTCGATTCCGTCGATTTTTTCTAGCTTGTCGGTTTCAGCTGCCATTGGTTGCTCGTAACCGAGGCTTTGAGAAGAGCTCTTTTCTCCCTTTTTCCGTGATTCGGCATGTCGGGTGATTCGTGTTAAATCTCTGCCTTGGATCACATGTCCGCAGTCGCCTCCGACTGCTTTGGATTGATTCAACGCACCCTTTGCTCGCTGCTGCCATTGTTCAATCGATTCATGGGCGAGCAGTTCCGTGACGCCCATCGACAGGCTGACCCACAAGCTTCTGTCTGCGATCTGAACCAAACGTTCTTTGTTGGATTCATCGGTGGCCCTGAGATTAGCGCCCCAATGGGCTGCTCGGCGCAATAATTTGTGATTGCCAGAGCCCCCAAGGCATGCATGACCCATCCACATGTGACGCCCACGCCGCTACAGCTGATTGCAGTTGCAGGATCAAGCCATATAGAATTCCACCCCAGATGGTACTTGCGGGCCATTTCAACCCGCTAAGTAAGATTCAAAAGACTTCAGGGGTTTGGGTCGTCCCTTTGTATCCGCGGTCATCTAGTTCGTGGCGTTTGGAAGTCAAACCGAGAGTCCTCGGTTGCTGGCGGAACGAATGAAGTAATCGGACTTTGGGTCGGCTCGAGGTTGAATCGCAGCGAGAATTGCGCCTTGGTTGCAAAGCTCAGGAAATGTAAGCACGATGAGTTCCCGTTTTATGGGCTCCCTGCGGTGCCACCTCTGATGCAATTCTGTTGTGATGCACGCCTCGGTTTTCGAGATTCATCGCTTGCGCCGATCGATTGCTGACTGGATCACGTGTATTTCGTCGCGCGGCAATCCAGCTTCTTCACCCAAAGTTTGGGGAATTCGGATTTTTGGATCGCGAACCGGGATAGTTCCGCGTCACAATCGGCGTAACCAAGGCGGTGGATAGAGTGGCGGTAAAATGTGCCAAATTCACGTAGGCAGAATCGAAAAAATGTGGGATATTTGAAAGTGGAAGATCGCTGCCCCACCAGCCCGCCTCCAATTCGCCGTTCATCAGATGCACGCGGGAAAACTGCAATAGGGGCAGACGAATTCCACAAGGATGGTCGACGACGACCGCTAAAACTCACCTAGCGAATCGACGGAATTTCAAGATGTTGGAAACAAGCGAACAAACCGCTGAAAAGGCTGCGACAGATCTTCTCGCCAATAGCTCGATTCGAGAGCTCCGCGATCTTCGAGTGGATGGAACCGAAACTCAGTTGCGTCTCAGCGGTCGCGTGAGCAGTTTTTACCACAAGCAGATGGCCCAAGAATCTGTCCGTCGGGTGACCGAGGGGCGTCAGATCGTCAATCGCGTAATGGTCACGCCTCGCTAGCCAATTTCATTCTTGGCATCAGACGTTCTCTTGTTTTTGTCCCCTGACTGGCTTTTCTACAGCCGATCCGGCGTCGGTTTATTGACGTCAAATGTGTGCTGCTAGGGGCAATTAGATTCATCAGCGTGCGAATCCGCACTGGCACCTGTCGCTTGATCCCGCTCGATTCACTCTTGCGAGTGTTGGCATCAGGATTGCTATGGTTGTCCTGGTCGACGATTCTTTTTTTTGACTGGGAGTGGTGTGATGAGAGTATTGTTGGCGACTGATGGATCAAAATGCTCAGAGGAAGCGGCTTGGTTTCTGTCGCGTCTTCCTCACCGAGGCAAGTTGGATCTGACGATTCTGACCGTCCTTTCCCCACCGGTCACTTCGTTCTATTCACCAACGAAGGATTTGATGACTGAGATGATCAAGGAGGATCGGGTGTACGCCGAGCAGCGTCAAAGAACGATCATCGAGATGTTCGAAGGGGCGAATGCGAATGTTGAATGTCACATTGTCGAGGGGGATTCACGGGAGTCGATTGTCGATTACGCAGCCCAGTGCAAATCTGATCTAGTCGTTCTAGGTGCGAAAGGCCATTCACAGATTGATCGGATTTTGCTTGGCAGTACGAGTGATTACGTGGCGACTCACGCACCATGCAGCGTCTTGGTGGTGCGTCCAACTGGCTTGCGAGAACAGCTCGATCGCAGCCTGCGGGTAACGGTCGCCTTTGACGATTCAGCGGCGTCCCACGCTGCCCTCGATGAATTACTGCAATTTCAATGGGGATCGCAGACCGAGATTACCGTCGTGGGCGTGGCAGGCTTCGCACCGGTCTTTAATCCGGATTTTGGGTTCAATTCAGAGGCACTGCAGCAAGAGGCAAAGAAAGCTGTGGAGGTGGCGGCCGAGCGTTTGCAGGGGCAAGTAAGAGAGGTGCAGACCGAGGTAGTCGAACACGATCACATCGCTGAAGGCTTAGTTCGCTACACCGAGAAGGCAAAGAGTGATCTGTTGGTGATTGGTGATACTGGGCGTTCAGCATTAGCACGCGCCATTTTGGGAAGCGTCTCGCGTTACACTCTCCGCCATGCCAGTTGTGGCGTTTGGATTTCCCGTCATGCTGGCGATGCAAAGTCGAGCGAACCGAGGGTAGGCTGAAAAGATTGTTTTCCGGCACCCCGCGGTTTATTCACTTTTTCGTTTGCTTACCTCGCGGTTCGGTTATCTCGACAGGAGAAAGGCAATGCATGAAATGTTTGATCGGCTCGTTACCCTTCGGGTTTGTGATGTAATGTCGCACGATCCATTGACGATTGATGTCGCATCCAGCATGAGTGAGGTTTCGCATTTATTTTTAAAGCAGGGGCTTCACTCAGCGCCCGTTGTGGATCCGCAGGGAAAATGTGTCGGGATCATCACCGCGAGTGATTTTGTCAAACGGACGGAATTGTATGCCCAGTACGACGACTCATCTCAGCAGGTCGTGCATGACGAGGATGGCATGCACTTGGAGCCCAAGTCATGCGAATTTGTCTCCGATTGTATGACCAGCGGAATTCAATCGATTGATCCTGACATGCCATTGATCGTTGCGGCGCGGGTGATGGTCGATGCCCACTTGCATGTGTTGCCAGTGATCGACCAGCATCGTCCCGTCGGCATTCTCAGTAATCTCGATGTGGTTGCTGCTTTGGTCAATGCGTTTGATGAAGCCAAAGGCTCGATCTAGCTCTTTCTGATCGATTGGCTGGCGTTTACCGAGTTTTGGTGTCCGGTGCTTTTGATGGAATTGCAGATCACAGTCCGGCAAGCTCTTTGAACTCGGCTTCGCTAAGCACTCGCACGTTCAGTTGTTGAGCTTTAGTAAGTTTGCTGCCTGCTTTTTCTCCGGCTACGACGAAATCGGTTTTTTTACTCACGCTTCCAGAAGCACGACCACCAAGTCGCTCGATGACGGCTTTGATTTCATCTCGCGTGAATTGAGTCAAGGTTCCGGTGACTACGATCGATTTACCTTCCAATTGCTGCTCGTTTGATTCGGTGTTGGTTTGGGGTTGCTCCAGGCTCACCCCAGCTGCTGCAAGTTGTTGAAAGATCTGCTCACCGTAGCTTGAGTGACAGAATTCATGAACACTTTGCGCGATCGCATCACCGATCTCATGAATCGACGCGAGTTGCTCAATACTCGCGTTTCTCAACTCTTCGATTGTGGGGTATTGCTTGGTGATTAGCTGTGCAACCCGCGGGCCGACATGACGGATCGTGATGGACGCGAGGACGCGTGCCAACCCTCGGTCGCGACTGGCATCGATTCCCGCGAGCAGATTCTCAGCATTGCGTCGTCCGAATGCCACATCAATCATTTCACCGTCTTTGCCTTTGCGGCGTTTGGGCCAGGTGAGTCCAGCGACTTCTTCGAGTTGCAGTTCGTAAAGATCCGCATATCCAGCGACCATTTTTTGGTGCAGCAGTAAGTCAACGACCTCTTCGCCGAGTCCATCAATGTCCATGCCAGGTCGAGAACCAAAGTAAATCAAGCGTTGTCTGACCTGTGCCGGGCAGGCGGGATTGGAGCAGCGGATGTAAACTCCGCCAGCATCTCTCGCGAGAAGAACGTTGCATTCGGGGCAATGAGTGGGGAACTTCCAGACTGGTAAGTCGGTTTTTCGCTCATGCTTTTCAACACGCACGACCTTGGGAATGATTTTTCCCGCTTTTTCAACCACAACCACATCACCCTCACGCACGTCGAGTCTTTCGATCTCATCGGCGTTGTGAAGCGATGCACGAGATACGGTCGTGTCCGCGATGTCGACTGGTTGCAGGTTGGCGACCGGGGTAATGGTTCCCGTTTTTCCGACTTGAACTGTGATCGATTCTAGTTTCGTGACTGCCTCGTACCGCTCGAACTTACAAGCGATCAGCCAGCGAGGGCTCTTGCTGCGGAGTCCTAGTCGCTCGCGCTGCGCGAAGTCATTCACCTTGAACACGATGCCGTCAACTTCAAACGGTAAGTCGGGGATTTCCTGTTCCAGAGTGGCTACGGCCTTCATCGCTTCAGTCGAGTTTTTCAATAAACGAACACTCGGTGTCGGTGGGATCCCAAGGTGCTCCACCTCGGTCAAGAAATCGACATGGTTGGTGACTCCGAGACCTTGCATTTCCCCGATGCCATGACAGAAGAAACGTAGGTTTCGTTGGGCGGCAATGGATGGGTCAAGTAGCCGAATCGTTCCGGCGGTGACATTGCGAGTGTTTTTGAACGGTTCATTGCCAGCCTCTTGTTGCCGGACGTTCAGGTCAGCCAAGTCGGCATTTGTCATGTAGACTTCGCCGCGCAGTTCTAGAATCTTGGGAGGGGAGGTCGTGTTTAGTTTCAGGGGCAGGTCGTGAATGGTTCGCAGGTTATGCGTGATGTCGTCGCCCACCTCGCCATTGCCACGCGTTAACCCTTGGGTCAACACACCATCTTCATAACGGATCGAAGCTGCGACGCCATCGATTTTGAATTCCATCACCCAACCAATCGATTCACCCTCTAGCAGTTTCTCGGTGCGTTCAAAATAGGCTTGCAAATCCTCGCGGCTGTAGGTGTTGTCAATCGACAACATCGGGACTTGGTGAGCGACTTGAACCAAATGCTCGACTGGAGCATCACCAATTCTTTGAGTTGGTGAGTCGGGAGAGTGGAGTTCGGGGTGACCCGTTTCCAGTTCCTTCAGTTCAGCCAGAAGTTGGTCGTATTCGAGATCTGATACGGCTGGCTTGGCTTCGACGTAATACAGACGATCGAGTCGTCGAATCTCGGCTCGCAGTGCTTCGATGCGGTCTGCAGCGGAGGAGTTCATTCGGAGATCCTTCAGGGAAAGCAACAGAATCGGCTGAGATTGTAACGGCTCAATCGCTGCAGTGCGTCGCCGCACACGTGAGTGACTTGGGTGCGGTGTGGCACAGGTGCGTCGGATCCACCGTGCCTCATTGGTCCAGCTTGTATTCGCGAGTGGGTTTGTTTCGCACATGTGTCGAATTAGCCACAGAAGTTGACATTTTTGTCGGTATTTCGAACACAGGCAATGGCTAGACTCCGCAGCCTATCTTGATTCGTACATTGGATTTTAGCTTGGCTCTGCGGCCGACTTCATGATGCGGAATGTCGATTCGTTTCTCTTTTGGTGAGCTGTGAAGATGGTGTTTTTTTGCAAAGGTTCAGTCGGTTTGACAAGTTTTCTTCTCGTCTGCTTCGTCTGCTTCGTCTGCTTCGTCTGCGGCTCATCGAGCGTTGAGGCGCACGATGGTAAGAAATCGCCAGCAGTCGGTGCAGACTCGGACGTAGCAGGTGCAGCAGTGGACGCAGCCACGGAGCGTACTCGAGATACCGTTCGAATGTTGGATGATGTTTATAAGGCGGCCGTGGTGTTGATTACAACGCATTATGTGAATGACGAAGATGATTTACCCGCAGGTACTGCCGCGATCGCGTTGTTTGACGCAGTGAATAAAAAAGGTTGGCACTAAGTGCGTCTGTTGGACGCCAGCGGCGAGCCGATCAACGATTCGAATGTCGCTCAAGATGAATTTGAGCGTGAAGGAATCTCAAAGTTAAAGTCCGGAAAGAATTGGCACGAGTCCATCGTTTCGGAAAAAGGGAAGCGGCATCTGAGAGTTGTTACGCCGATCCCGGTTGTCTTAGGAAAATGCACAATGTGTCACGAGAATTACAAGAACTTTAAACAAGGCGAGCCGATCGGCGCGATTAGCTACAACATCCCGATCCGGTGAAGGCTGTGTTTGCTTAATGATTCACAATCGACGAACGCCGATTTACTGCAGGCGGGGCACTTTGGTCGGCTTGCTGACTGTTATTCAGTAGCATCATCTGCAGCGACGCGAAAAATCGGACCCCTTCGGACGACGACTTCGAGTAGATCGGTTTCGAAGTCCTCGTGGAGGAGTTCGGTTTGCAGCGGCTGTTGCCCGTTGTAGCCAATCCGTTCTTGTACACTCGGGTTCATGAAGTACGCGCTGCACACAACGGTGGTGAGTACGCGGAAGTTTCGACGGTTGTGTTCACGCAAGTATTTGACGTGTCTATTTGGTTCTTGTGTTGTCGCCGATGCGATGATCTTTTGAAGTGGCTCAGCGAGTTCTGGCCTAACTTTCAAAACGTGTTGATGCCAAGTTTCGAGGTCTGCTTGACTGGCTGACGGCATGTTTTCGTTTGCCGGAATCAAGACATCCGCTAGCCGGTTAAGGGTTTCGAGGTCTGCTTTGTTCAGCATTAGTCGGAGACTCGCTGATTGGGGACTCGCTGATTGGGGACTCGCTGATTGGGGACTCGCTGATTGGTCCGTTGTTTGGTGAGGTGATCAGTGCACCGCAACGCCAAGGCGGCAATGGTTGCCGTTGGATTCATACCGCTGGAGGTCGGCCAAATGCTGCCATCAAAGATGTAAAGATTGGGGATGTCGTGCGTCCGCCCCCATGGGTCAACGACGGAGGATTCTGGATTGCTCCCCATTTTGCAGGTCCCTAATAAATGCCATCCCGTTTCGCGTATCGTCGGCGCGATGATCGTTTCGTACGCGCCGGCTGCTTGCAGTGACTGTTGTGCTTTGGCGAGGTGAAAGTCGAGCATTCGAGTGGAGTTTTCGGACCTGCGATAAGTGATTTTCGGCGCTGGGATTCCGTCGCTATCTTGCGACGAAGAGTCCAGCTCGACTCGATTGCGTTCGTTTGGCAGATCTTCAGCCGTGATTCCCCACATCACCGAGCGACCGAGTCGTTTGCGGATCCCATCATGGAAATCTTCTCCCCAGATTTCGTTTTCTTTGCCCCAGGGATAAGTGCTAGTCATCCGCACGGGGCCGCCAGTTGGCAGCAGGCCCCACTTGGCGCCTCGGACAAAACCACGGCGGGTGTCGGTTTCATAAAACTCCAGGCTATGCAGCTGCTGGCCCCACAAGCCATGGGTGGTTCCCAGGTCTTCTTCAAACAAACCAACGACCGTCCCGTAGGGATGCATCATCAATCGCTTGCCAACCAAACCGGACGAATTGGCTAATCCGTCCGGATGCTGATCGTTTTTTGAAAGCAGTAGTAACCTCGGCGTTCCGATTCCGTTGGCTCCGAGGATCGTCACGTCCGCGGATTGAAAGTGCTCTTTTCCTTGACGGTCGACATAGTGGGCCCCAGTCACTAGCCCGGCCGTGTTCATTGCCAATTTGCGAACGCGTGCCCCCGTAATCAAAGTTACCCCGCGCGCGACATTATCGGGCCAGTGAGTTTTGTCGACACTTCCCTTGGCGCCGTCGACGCAGCCCCACATGCAGGTCGCTCGCTGCGTGCATTGATTCAAGGCTCGGTAGGGACGCGTGGCAATTGCGTTGGATGCTGGCCACCAATGCCAACCTAGTTGATTGTGCGCCTTGGCAACTTTGCGACCCACCGGCGACAACGGATAGGGGGGAAGCGGAGGCCCTTTACCAGCTGGAAAAGCTGGGTCACCACCTAGCCCCGATATGCCAAAATCAGCTTCGACTTGTTCGTAATAGGGTTCCAAGTCTTGGTAACTCAGCGGCCAGTCATCTGCGATTCCGTCGAGCGAGCGAACACGAAAATCGGACGGCATGTTGCGCTGCCATTGCGCTGCGTAAATGACGCTGCTGCCGCCGACCGCATTGTAGAGAGCGGCCGAGATATCCGAATCGGTATCGACGATTGGATAATCTGCTGGGGCTTTCCGGTAATTGGGGTTGGGGCCCCAGTCGCGGTCAATTCGCACTTCATAGTCGGAATGTCCGGCTCGCGCTTTGGACTCATCCGGCCAATCGCCTTGCTCCAATACAACGACACGAATCCCCGCTTGTGCAAGTCGACGGGCGGCAACGGCTCCTGTAGGCCCGGCGCCAATAATTAACACGTCAGGGTGAGTCTCGGCTGTCATGACGGTAGCTTACCGTAATCGCGTTTGTTTCGGCATCCAGTGCCTTGACCTTGGGTTCAGGAAGCCGCCCGAGGCTCTTGTTTCTGTTTTTTCTCCATTCTGGGCGTGAATGTCGAGGTCGTTTTGCTCACGATTGTCCCGTGTTTTGTCGCCAAGTCGCCAAGTCGCCAGGTCGCCAGGTCGCCAGGTTCGTCGGTTCGTCGGTTCGTCGGTTCGGATTATGTCGTGGCGATGGATCCAACGGGGGATATCCCCTGTTATCTCTCTCTGAATTTCACCCGCTCTGGAAAATTACCCGCTTTGGGGGCATGTCCCGGCCAATTTGATGCCGCCGGTGATTGCACTGCGATGCAACTGCAGTCTGCAAGGTTCCCGCCCGTTGCTAGGACAGGCTTTTCGGCCAGTCAAGTTCCGCTCCTTAACACTGGAAAATGGTGGCGGGTATCTGATGGCGTGGTTGATCGCAACGTCATGCGATTTCTTCGAGCCTCACCCGCCAGGATTGTGAGCCTCTTTGATTGAACCTCATTAATCCTGGTCGAACCCCACCATTCAAAAAATATTAGGTTTCAATAGAATTCACCGCACGGCCGATGCCAACCAAATGACACCTCACATTTGTCGTTTTTCGATTCGTCATGAGGAGTGTGCGTCGAAAGAATCGTGTTCACATCGTCAGCCTAATTAGCCATCACTTATCCGCGTTGATTAACCAGCATTACAAGGCAGAGCAATCGCGTGCCTGAATCCGCATTTAATCCGTATCGACCGCCGGAGACTGGGGATTTATCGCAGGATGATAGTGCTGCTGTTTCAGTG
>JARGNK010000028.1:10652-36611 GCA_029213145.1 Rubripirellula sp.
GACGTTGGCCAATGACGCCCGCACCCGCCGTATCGCGACCAATCAATACCTGTTGCGGTGGCACCCGAAGCGTTTATTTTTCGGTTCTGTACTGATCATTGGCGTGAGCACCGTTTGTATTCACTATTCGATTCGAGTCGGATTCGAGTTGTTTGCGTTTACCATGATCGCGGTCATGGTTTTGTCATCACTGGCTTACGCGGCCCTTGTGTACCGCGCCAAATCACAGATCGCCGAGATGTTTCGTCGTTCAGGCCTGAGTCGCGATGAACCGTATACTCTGCGGGCAGATGCAGTAGAGTTTCAATTCATACCGGCACGCGGAGTCCTCTGTCGCTGGCCTTACGACCAGGTTCGGTTGCACCGAACCTCCCGAGGCATGTTGATCAGCCCAGAACCCTTATTGTTCTTTTTGGTTCCGAAACGCCATGATGCCCATCTGGAGGAGACCAAACGCTTTGTGCGAATCGTTCGATCTCACGTCGAAGGGGATGCATAAAAACAAGCAGTACACCCAGTGTGAGATGAATTGCCAAATGAACTTATCGCCTGCGGCCCACCGGCCGATTTGCAAGCCACTGAAATATTCAAGCTAGGGTGGCGCGGGTTTGATGGCTCACGTAAAGAGTGGTTGTCTCCTGTTTTTAAATCCGCGGTCGTGAAGGGAGTGATGCAGTGCAGTTGCTTTTACAGAATTCTCTTTTGCATCACCTGCAATGGTCGTTAGTGCTTGGAATCTCTTTGGGTGTGATGGGATGTGATTTGAAGCGTGATCGACCACCAGGGCCAGTGACTTCTTCCGCGGTGGTTCAAGGAGTAGGTAATGTGACCCATTTGGACTGGCAGGAAGAAGGGCTCACGGTCACATTAATTGATCAGATGGATCACCACGCATTGAATGGGACGAGTGCGAGCGGAGAACCTTTTTATCAATATTCCGGGGTCGCAACTTCGGGCGATGGCCGTCGTTACCAGTGGGATGTGGAGGCGAGTGACGGAAAGACAGCAGCGCTGACAATTGCAGGAAAGGTCTATGATCTGGACAACGGTCGCGTCTTGACGGTGGTTGTTGGGGGCGAAGACGTCGTGGTGCACCAGGCAAAATACGAGGTTCCCAGGCGTGAGTCATCGCCAACTGATTGGGCTGATTTCTTTGCCGTTCATCCCGATGTTGTCGAGCCTTTGATCTCTGAAACGACAACACGCGATGAACGCTCAGAGTAAATTAAGGGACTAGCCGAAAACTAGTAGTGGAGGCCGTGGAGGCTTTCGGCCCTCACCGGAAACCGCCGAAAATTCTTGACGAATTCCGCTACAAGACTTCGCGCTTATCCATGATCGAATGAGTTTTCGGATAGGTCCTAAGTTCTCGGCGTTCCTTATTGTTTTGGCCTCCATCTGGTGTCGGTAACCATGAGTCGAGCTCGGTTGATGTTTTTTGCCTGTCCAACGCTGCTTGCAGTCCTTAGCTGCGGTGTCTTTGCGGAGGAAGTGCAGCCGGATTTTGGTGTGAGCGCCACGTTTTCGATTGTTGCTGTTGATCCTTCCACTGGTGAATGTGGTGCTGCGGTTGCGAGCAAATATCCAGCCGTTGGGAAAGTTGTTCCCTATGTGCGGGCGGGAGTCGGCGCTTTTTGCACACAGCATTGGCACAATCCCAGTTGGGGCGAGCGAGCGCTCGACTTGTTGGCGGCTGGCCATGGATCCGAAGAAGTGTTGGGAATCTTGCTTGCTGACGACGCCAGACGAGACAAGCGGCAGTTGGCAATCATCGATATGAAAGGGCGTGCCGCGAATCGAAATCCCACTAACGCCGATGCATCCGGTGAGTATTGGGGGGCGATGAGCGGGAAATTTTTTGCCTGCCAAGGGAATACGCTTGCTGGCCGGCAGGTTGTGGTGGCAATGGCTGAAGCCTTTGAGGAAACCGATGGGAGTCTGGCCGATCGTTTGCTGGCAGCGTTGCTCGCAGCCGATCAGGCGGGCGGAGACCATCGAGGGCGGTTAGCGGCAGGAATTCGCATCGCCAAAACGGGACATGATGGAAACTGGTTCGAATTAGATGTCGATCAAAGCGACGACGCAGTCACTGACCTCTACAGGAAATACTTTTCGGTCGAGCACGAAGCGAAGGGAGATTGGTCGATTCGGGTAGCCAACGTTTCCCCGCCGTCGCATCCGAAACTGCCGGAAGTTTCGCTTGAACTCGCCAGAGACGCTGAAGTGCGTGAGGTGACCGAAGTCATGCGTGTCTTCTCAACGCAGGAAACTCAAAGGGCTCCTGGACCGACGCGGCTCTTTTCGCGTTTGCGACGATTTCTAGCCCGCTGTGCGGTCGGCAACGGTCCTCCAAGCAGCCCTCTTCCGGCGAATTCGAAGCGATAATGCTCGGTGGCATCCCATTTCGTGTTCCCGTGTTTTTCAGCGAGATTGCGTCAGTGCTGGGCCGTCTCTCTTCTTGCGGTGAATGCTAGCATTGGCGGTTGCGGTTTGGCGCGGGGCGGGCGATGAGGTTCGACAAAATTGTATTTGGTTTTGTTGACGCGTTGATATTGGCTGGAACCCTCGGGAGATTGCTTGTAACCGTGTTGTTTGGGAGGGATTTTTGGTGGTGAAGCCGATCCGTTTGATGAATCACTTTGGCAATTGCTCTGTTCGTTCCGTCCGCCATTCAATACAAGCGACTTACGACGGATTCCAATGGTTGCCAAGGAAGGCGGCTTTTCCGACTCGTCACTGCCCAGAGACTCGAATACCACGGCAATACGCCTGGGGCCGCAATGAATCACCCCACTTTGCTAAAGATCTACCGAGCCATGTTCGCGGCACGTCAGATCGACCAAGTCTCGCAAAAAATCATTCAAAGCGGCGAAGCCTTTTTTCATTTATCAGGCGCGGGGCATGAGGCGTCGGTTGCATTGACACCCCATTTGGTGGGCGATGATTGGTTGCATTGTCATTACCGCGACAAAGCGATGTTGCTTGCTCGTGGGGTGAAAATGCGGTCTTTCTTCGACGCGATGTTATGCAATGATGCATCTGATTCGCGTGGGCGCCGAATGAGTGCATTCTTTAGCAATCGCGAGCTGAAGATAATGAGCATGGTGACGCCAACCGGCAACGGCGCATTGCAATCGGTTGGGGTTGCTGCCGCGGTCAAGCACCAGGCGTCGAGCCCAATTGTGATGTGTGGCTTTGGCGACGGGACTGCTCAGCAAGGTGAAGTGCTAGAGGCGATCGGTGAAGCAGCGCGGGACACTTTGCCCGTTTTGTTCATGATCCAAGATAATCGCTGGGCGATTTCGACCAGTACCGAAGGTCGGACGTTCTTTTCGTTGCCAGAGGGACAAGCTGATTCGTTTTGTGGGGTTCCAATCCGCCGTATTGATGGACGTGATGCTGTCGCCTCGCTGCGGCAGTTTGGCGAGATTGTCACGGAAATGCGAGGAACGCGCAAGCCACAAATCGTGATTTTCGAAGTGGAACGGTTAGATAGCCACACCAATGCTGATGATCAAACAATTTACCGCAGTCAGTCCGAGCTCAGTCAATCCGCTAAGTCGGGTGATCCAATTTTGCGGTTGGAAACTCAATTAATCGACGACGGCTGTGACGCAGGCGTCCTGCAGCAAATAAGAACCGATGTCGAACAAGAGGTTGCCGCTGCTGCCGCGGAAGCCGCGCAGGGTGGCCAGCCAGTCACACAGCCGGCCGCAATCCGCCCGATACGCGCTGACTTGCAGCATCCGCAGAGTGAGAAACGGGGCGACGAACTCCCCCATTCGCCAGATGCTGATTCGCCAGACGCTGATTCGGCAAATCAGGAATCGTTGACCATGGGCAAGGCGATTCGCCATGTCCTGCAGTATCAACTTCAGAACGATTCTCGGATTTTCCTTTATGGCCAGGATATCGAAGATCCCAAAGGCGACGTATTCGGGATTACCCGAGGTTTGAGTACCGAGCATCCTGGTCGTGTTCGTAACGCACCGCTGTCCGAGTCGACCATTTTAGGGACATCGATCGGTCGCGCTTTAGCGGGGCAGAAGCCTGTTGCGTTTATTCAGTTCGCAGATTTTTTGCCGTTGGGCAACAATCAGTTGACTGCGGAAATGGCGAGTATGTTTTGGCGAACGGACGGTGATTGGCAAGTGCCGGTGATCGTGATGGTCGCTTGCGGCGGGTATCGTCCCGGTTTGGGACCGTACCATGCTCAGACATTAGAATCGACTCTAACGCATACGCCTGGCTTGGATGTGTTTATGCCTTCGACAGCTTGCGATGCAGCAGGCATGTTGAACGCCGCTTTCCGATCGGATCGGCCCACGTTGTTCATGTATCCCAAGGCGATGCTGAACGATACATCGCGGGCGACCTCGGCGGACGTTGACGAGCAGTACATACCGATAGGGAATGCCCGAAAGACACGGGTCGGCCGTGATATCACCTTTGTTGGCTGGGGCAATACGGTCACCTTGTGCGAACGGGCCGCGGATGTATTCGCGGGTGTCGGTGTCGACGCCGATGTCATTGATCTTCGCAGCTTGGCCCCCTGGGACAAGAAGATGGTCGTCGCCTCGGCCGAAAAGACGTCACGTTTGATTGTGGCCCACGAAGACAATCACACGTGTGGTTTTGGCGGCGAAGTATTGGCAACGGTGGCAGAAGAATCTCGTTTTCCGGTGGCGATGCGACGAGTAACCCGTGCCGACACGTTTGTTCCCTGCAACTACCTCAATCAGTTGGAACTTCTGCCTAGTTTTCAGCGGATCGTGGCAGCTGCCGCCGAATTGCTCGACTTCGATCTCAGTTGGGAGCAGCCTGATCAGCCGGAAGAAGGCTATTTTGATGTGCCGGCGATTGGTTCCGCTCCATCGGATGAATCGGTTCTGGTGATTGAGTACAAAGTACAGCCAGGCGACCATCTTGATCGCGGTGATATGATCGCTGAAGTTGAAGCCTCCAAATCGGTTTTCCAAATCAGTACGCCAGTCTCGGGTACGATTGAGCAGCTCTGCGTCCCCGAGGGAGACAACATCGCGGTCGGTAAACCTCTTGTTAGGATTCAGCTTGATGCACCGGCCGCGGCCGAGGCGACCACACTGGCGGAAAACCCGGGTGAACCAATCCTGGTTCGTCGGCGAGAGCACGATCGTTTGGTGTTGCCGAGCCGAACTGAAAGTCGACGGCCATTCGATGTGGGGATTTCATCGGTAAGTGCTGTGACTGGCAATCGCTCTATCTCGAATGAAGATCTGTTGGGTGACACCAAGGCGATGACGCCAGCAGATATCATGCGATTGACGGGAATTGAAACACGTCATTGGGCTGGTGCTGGGGAAAATATTGTTGGCATGGCGGCCCGTGCCGCGAGACAGACGCTCGAGCGAGAAGATTTGTCTGTGGACGAATTAGATCTCGTAATCTGTAGTACGACGAGTCCTAGTTCAGCAACGCCCTCGATGGCTTGCCAGGTGCTGAATGAATTGGTTCGCGGGAACGCTGCCACGACCATGCAAGCGTACGACATCAATGCCGCTTGCAGTGGCTACCTGTATGCCTTGCAAGCTGGTTACGATTACTTGCAAAGTCGGCCAGATTCGCGCGTATTGGTGGTGACAACCGAGGTGCTGTCACCGCTGTTGGACCGGTCAGATCTCGATACAGCGATCCTGTTTGGTGACGCGGCTTCCGCGACGGTTCTCTATGGCGAGAGCTTTTTTGATCTTGCCAGAGGAAGGTTGCTGCGGCCGATTTTGTCTGCCAAAGGAGAAGACGGAAGTGTTTTGACGGTTCCGTTTCGGGATCGCGGATTTATCAAAATGCAAGGCAGCAAGGTGTTTAGCGAAGCGGTTCGTTCGATGGTCACGAGTCTGCAGCATGCTTGCGAGCATGAAGGAATTACGACGAACGATCTGAACATGATTGTTCCCCATCAAGCGAATCAGCGGATTCTTGATGCCATTCAACGACGTGTTGGGCCGACGGTGTACAGCAATATTCGTCGTTTTGGAAACACATCGTCCACCAGTATCCCGCTTTGCCTGAGCGAAGTGCTTCCCGAGATCCATCAAGGAAATCGGCTCGGCCTCTGCGCCTTCGGAGGCGGCTTTACCTTTGGTGCCTGTCTCGTCGACGCGATTTAACCCGGTCAGCAGCACGCATGGTTAGGCCGATGGCGTGATTGCGCTGCGGAAAACTGGATGCTGAAAATGCGTCAATTGGTGAATTTGCCAACCCGATTCCCGCAGTCGCTTGGGCTGTGCCCAGGTCGCCACGTCTGCCTTGTTGGTGATAGGCCTTGTTGGTGATAGGCGAAAACCGCAGCTTCTGTTGGCGTGAAGCGGCTCAAACCATTGGCTTGGCCCGCGCGACCAATTGGATCACGAAGCCCCAGGGGTCTCTGAGCATGGCGTGTACATCCCCGTTGGGTGCAGTTTGGGGGGCGAGGATCAGTTCCGCGCCGGCAGTGGTTAAACGTTTGATGTCTAGTGTCATGTCCTTGGCGACGAACGCAAGATGCAATGACATCGGGTGGAGAGCTGCGTAATCTGGTACTGGGGCGTCATCGTTTCCATAGATTTCAATCATCACCGTTCCGCTATCGTCCGCCAGGAAATGTGCGTAGGGCGGATCAACGGTTCGTCGCTTGACTTGCATGCCCAGGTGCTCCACGTACCACCGTCCCATGGCGAGTGGATCGGGCACATTAAACGCGACATGTTCGATTTTCATATCCAGCTCCGTTGGCAAACCTTTTGTGCCAATTAAAACGAGGCGGGTGCAGGCATTCAATAGGCGATCGAATTCAGTGATTCAGCTTTTGAATCGATGCACGGGAATCAGTGTTTTGATTCAGTCAGAATGACCAGGGCAGCTTGAGTCACACGGGCGACTTGTCTGACGTGCCGCCTGCCAATCTGCTGGAAGATTGGATGTCTTCCAGTCAAATGTGACCCCGTTGGGCACTGGTGTCGCGGGCTATTCCGAGGTCCGCTGTAGTTCAATCATCGCCTCACCCAAGGCGACTCCAACCTGCATATAGGTTTCCGCATTTTGGTTGTAGTGAAATCCCTGTTCTCTGGGTGAGATTTCCGCTGGTTTCCAGAAGCCACGCGTTTCGACACTCTTCACGTTACTTTTGAATTCGGGGTAGTTTCCTGTTTCACCACTGACGGCAAGTTGTGCCTCGGCGACGATCTTATGCGGACCTTGCATCTTCCAACCGTCGAAGCCGATCGTTGCGATTGCAAAGGGCGCCTGGGGGACAGCAAACTCCTTTCGCAAGGTCTTGATCAAGTGAACCAGATTGCCTTCGTAACGACTAGCGCTCGGTTCCCCACCGTCTTTATGTCCTTGCCACCAAACAAATCCAGCGATCTCGTAGCCACGTCCTTTCCAATGTGGAAACTCAGTGTCAAAGTTGTCCAGTACGCGGTGAGCTTCATTAAAGCAATCATCGTATTGCTTGCCTGCGTACCAGTTCACAGGCGTTGCCGCCGTTCCTTTTTCCCAGCGAGGGGCGGTATCTTTGTATCCTGCATAAACATAGCCTTCATATTCGAAACGTTCGCTTCCAGGTGGTAGGAAATCCCATCCAAGTGACCGATTTCCCTGTGACGCTTTGAGTAGCAGAACCGGTTCGTCGTGGTAGTCACCGATCACATTTCCGAAGCCGAGTTCGGGGCCGATACTGTTGGCTCCTGCGCCGCAGCCAACGCTGAGCCATTTGTTTGCGGTTGCGGTGACGACTCCCTTGTACCAAACGTCATCACGCGCAACCCAGTTACCATTCGCATCGACCAAGTGCGGATATTTGCCGTCTTGTTTGACGACCGTTGCTAACGTTCCTGGGATGTCGGTTCTTGCAATCCAGCCCAGTCCATTGGCTTGGTGATTGAGATAGGTGATTTTGAATGGAACACGTTTGTTTGCGGTGAGTTCGATTGAATGGTGAATAGCTTCTGCGTCGACCAGTTTGCGGTAAACCTCGCGTCCATCGACTTCCATGACGTTGTAAGTTGATCCGCCATAGCCGGGTCGCAGTTCATAAACACCATCCGTTTTGACCTGAAGGAAGCCCCGGACCACGTGAGTGCCGCCCGGTGGATAGGGTGTGGGTTCGACTCCGCCAAAACTCTCCAGTGCCATTGTTTGAGTGGGCGGCAGTTTGTCGTAATCGGCGTTCGGGTTATAAGGTTCCGGGTAGATCGAAAGGACGGGATCGATGAATTCGTCTCCCCAGCGACTGCCCCCGCCGGTCACTTGGCCGATCCCCACCATGTTGGATTGTCCTGCCAGGATGTAGACCTTGACTGGTTTGCTTGGGGATTCGCAGCGCCCTTCGAGGCTAGTGACACAGAACAGGGCGATCAGAATGGAAAATTGAGTGAAGCGCTGAATCATGATTTGCAATTCGTTTGGAGATGAGCTTAGGACTGCAACGCGCGGAGGGTTTTGTCGTGCTATACCAGTCCGAGCTAATTTTAGTTGATGAAGCCGCGTTCGATGCCTCGCTAAGCTTGGTTTGCGATTCTATCAGCAAATCTTGGCGTTTTGGCTACGGTTTAGGGGGGGAGGCTGTATCGTCAATTCGAAAGCATTTTTTTGAACTGTTGCCGCTGTTCGATGAGTGCGGCAATCTTGTCTTTCGGGTTGGTGCGGGCTTCCAATAAAATCCAGCCGTTGTATTTGATGCCCTGGAAGAGTTTTATCAATTGCGGGTAGGGATAGTCGCCGACATTGAATTCACGCACATGCACGGTCGCTCCGAAACGGTCTTTCAAAAGATTGAAGTTCTGTTTCAAGCCCTTGCCGTTCAAATCCGCATCGTTTGAGTTCCAGCAGATCGTAGCGTTGGGATGGTCCGCAACTTCAAAGATCGCTTCCATAGCGTCGATTTCCTGCGTCCCCTTGCCGTGAACTTCCACTCGGATCTGTTGGCCGTATTCCTGTCCGTAGCTGGCGACCTCATTGAGCGACTTGCCGATTTGTTCGATTGTCTGTTGCCGCGAAACATTCTTGGGGAAACCGTTTGGCTTCACCTTGACGCCTGATCCACCGCAGTCATGCATCAATCGGATGTATTGTTTTGTCAGTTCAATATTGGCTTTCACCTTGGCTGGGTCCGATTCATGGTATTGGGCATTTGATCCGTATCCGACCAATGTCACAGGACTGTTGGTGAATCGTTTTTTCACCTCCTCACGCTCCAATTTCGAGAGACTCGGTTCAACTCCATGTTTGTGCTCGGTGCGTGTTTCGACACCCATAATCTCGGCTTTTTCGCAAACGTCAATCAAGGTCGGCAGGTCCATATCCTTGCCCCATAGATAGGTCACCAACCCAAATTGCATCTGGGGACTTTGTGTCGCGACGTCGGCGGCGGCCGCGGTCGGTAGCGGGATGATGGTCGATCCCCCGGCAATCAATGCGGTGCGATTCAGGAAATCACGTCTCGAAATCTCATTCATGGTGGTGTACTCGGTTGTTTTTTTGACAAGGTCAAGCCGCGCGGCGTCGGCATTGCGAATCGATCGCGTGGCATTAATGGTAGCCGGTCACATGGCTTGTGGGTGAGCGGTTTATGATCAACCCAAATGCAGATTCCGTTTCCCTGGTGCGTCTTCCGTTTGCCAGTTCGGTTTACAATCAGGCTGAAACATCGCAATGGGGCCACGTCAATCCGCTCTCCGGTGTTGTTTGCTGTCTTCTGTCCGATTTGATTGTCGCCTGCTCAATTGCGTTGATGCCTTGTTTGGTCCACTCGTACCAGGGCTGACTCCGTCCTCCAATCCGCTGAATGATCGTGCGAAATACCGTTGCTGTTATCGCTTTGATGCTGGGTAGTCTGTTTGACCTGATCTACTCGGTTGGTGAATTGCACCCGTGCGGTCTGCCGCACCCGTTCGGTCTGGGGGCACCGGTTGCAGCATTTGCGGATCAACCGATTGCACCCAAGCCAAACTTGGTCAAAGTCGCTGCAGTGCAGGTCAGTGGGTATGACAAGGGAGAATTACCGCGGGATGCCTATCGTCCCGTTGAGTCATTGTTGCCTTACATCGATCGCGCTGGGCGTGAGGAAGCGGAGTTGGTAGTCTTTCCGGAGTATGTGCTCGGTCACATCAAAATTCCGGGTCCTGAAACGAATGCGATTGCAGCGGCCGCCAAGGCGAACTCGCTTTATGTGATCGTTGGGTGTTGGGAAGATCTAGCCGATGGGGCATTTTCCAATCAGGCTTTGCTGTTCGACCGCGAGGGGGGAATTGCCGGTCGATATGCGAAGACACACCGGGCAGTCGATCACTTTGAAGGTGATCAGCCTTGGCAGCGACCGCCGGCGGGGAAGAGTCGCCGTTGGATGTTAGAAAACGACCCCGAGTGGGAAATGCGTGCGGGGAATGACCTGCCCGTTTTTGATCTCGATTTTGGACGCATTGGGATCATGACCTGCTACGACGGTTGGTTTCCTGAACCTCCGCGAGTGCTTTCTCTGCGTGGTGCTGAGCTGGTTGTTTGGATCAATGGTCGTCGCGGAACGGTGGAGGATTTTATTGTTCGCTCGGTGATGTTCCAAAGTCATGTTGCCATGGTTACCGCGAACCAGGCCTATGGTGGTGGGACGATGATTGGCGATGGCCGAAGCCAGATTCTTGCGCAAACGCCGCCACGTCAGGAAGCCTATGTGTCCGCAACGATCAACCTCGGTAGAGTCCGGCAGATGCGAGCCAAGAGTCGCAACTTCGCGCAGCGACGCCCCGATCTATACCGCGACTTGATTGGCGAATTGGTGTCGCGGCAGGCAGCAAGTAAACCGTCTGCAAGCAAAGAGGCTCAGTGACCGGCAACTCGAGACCGGTAATTCGGTCGTCCTTGCGAACTGATGTTCGGAGTGATGGGCTGCTCTACGTCCGGTTCAGAATAGCCAAGAATAACCGATCCGAGCTGTCGCACCGGTACCCAGTACACCGCTACCGTGAACTAAATAGGCTTTGTCGGTTAGGTTCTCGCCGCTCAGACTGAATCGATGTTGTCGGCAAGCACCGAAGGCACGCCCCATGCGAAGGTTAAGCGTTGCGAACCCGGGGGTACCACCAATTGGAATGCGTTCGTCAGTGACGTCACGTACCGTATCCAAGCGATTCTGTCGGGCCGAGGCCCAGGTGTAGACATTTAGGTAACACGCGTTGCTGGGGTTGTCGTATCGCAATCCCAGGATCCCTTGAGTTGGCGGAATCCGACTGAGTGGTGCATTGGTGACCTGGTTGGTCCCGCGGATGTGCCAGAAGTTTCCGTACAGTGCCCAGGTCGGCGACAATAGAAAATCACCACTCACTTCAACGCCTTGCACGAAAGAATCTTGGTTTGCTGACGCAAATGTGTTCGGTGCGGCGGTGATCGAAACGATGTTGTCTTCGATGTCCAGCCAAAACACCGAAGTACTGGTGCGCAGTCGCTCGCAAGCGGTTTTGAAGCCGACTTCATAATTCAATGACTTTTCGGGGACGAGTCCCAGGCTCGGGATGCTCTGGCCGTCTTGAAGCACGTTCGGGTTATTCGCCATCAGGTCATCAAGGTTGGGGGCGCGGAACCCTTCGGAGATGGATCCAAATAGATTTAATTGGTCCGATGCCTTGTAGGTGAGTCCAACCTGGGTGATCCAGTCTTCGTAGCTAGCCTTGATGAACTGTGGGGTGCCGGCGATTTCTGGGGAGCCTGCTGTTTCGATCGATTCGAATCTTACGCCGGTAGTTCCGATCCACTTTGCGGTAAGTGGGACATCCCAATTCAGGAACCAACCAGCTCGACGGTACCATGCGTCATCCGGGATGATTGGGCCGCTTGCCGTTCCGCCAAATGGCGAATCGACATCGTCGTAATACCAATCGACACCCGTTGAGAATCGTCCATAATCGCTTAAATCTTTTGAGGCCATCATCTGCAGCCCAGTCGTGTCAACGTCGGTTTCTTGAAACCGTGTCGTCGGAACTCCACGCGTTTGAACTTCGCGTTGACGATGGTACGAGGCAGTGGTGGTTATCGCGTCAAATAGCCCACCGAGTGGATCAAGTGATTGGTAGCGTAGGTAGATCAGATCTCGTTGTTGTGGGTCGAAGAACCTCGCGCCGCCAAGCGAGTTGCTGTTGTTGCGGTCCAGCGGGTAGCCGGGGAACCGGTCACTGCGAGGTAAATCTTCCTGCTCAAAGTGCTGCATCGCGAATGTGAGCAGGCTGCGTTCATTCAGCAAAAAATTGAACTTCAAATCGCCAGCGTACTGCTGATAGTTGGTGCCTGGCTGTCGAGTGAATTCGTCAAACCCTGTGTCGAGATCACGTACATTCAGGAAGCTACCGCCGCCGAAGATTCCTTGTGATCCGACCCAGCCCTCCACGTTCAATCGACTGTAGGGCGAAGAGTTGGCTGTGTTGTAATATTGAACGAATTCACGAGTTGCATAACCACCATGGTGAGTACCGCGATGTTGGTCGGCACCACGAGTCACGACATTGATGGCACCGCCGATGGCATCTGAGCCCCACATCACAGCACCCTGTCCACGGAGCACTTCGATATGGTCGATCATGCCCGGGTCGATCGTGTTGAAATACTGATTCGGACCGCGGCGGGTAACGGAGTTGTTCAGCCGAATACCATCGACCAGGATCAGGACTTGCTGGCCGGTCAATCCGCGAACGAACGGCGATGCTTGACCAGCCGCCGTCGCTTGCATTAGGACACCCACTTCGTTCTGCAACGCATGGAACATGTCCGGTGCTTGACGCTGTTCAATTTCTTGGCGCGAACGAATCGAGACTGCAGCGGGGGCGTCAAAGACGGATCTGCCGTTTCGGAGAATGCCGCTGCCTTCGCCGAAGGGGCCAGAGGTTCCAAGCTCATTATCAAACAGGCCCGTGATCGACGGATTGGAAAAGCTGGAACCCGGGGTGAATCGGGAGGATGGTGGATTGAATTCGGCGTTGAAGGCTGAACCCAATGACGGTGACGGTGATGAAAATGCGTTCTCGCTGGGCGGGGCGTCAATCGATTCGGCCGGTGGACGCACCTCGATCTCAGGAAGCGTCGGAGGCTGTGCGGAAGAGGGAGCCGCAGCCAAGATGGCGAGGATTAAGGATGCCACCAGTGCCCCGCAGTTCAAAATAATCCGCGAGCTCAATGGTGTCTGTCGAAGCAAAGCCAGATCTTCGGAGCTCCCCCTGTTGTCTGTTGGCTGGCTTGGTGCGTGGACCATCTTTTTGATTTCACCAACGGAAAATTGGGGGCGACGCGTCGAATTCCAACGCGGGGGGCAAACTGAGTGATGTTCGCTCCCGACCCTTTTTTTTCGACTCGATCAATACAACCGGTGCAGATTGTTTCCCTCGGCGCGTTAAAGTTTCTGCAAGCTACCAACTCGGAGGCAAAATGCCGCATCTGCGGAAGTCCGCCGGCGGAAGAACCGACATCGGGGATGGACTTTCCGACGCGTTGAAGTCTGCTGACCGTTGGAGGACCCTTCATCGGAGGGAATTGAACGATCAAATTGTCAAAAAACGACTAAAACTACGGTTTTCTTGCTGCCCTAGTCGGCAGCGAGGTCGCCGGCACGCGCTATGCTCTGCCTTTCGATCCGACTCTGACAGTCTTCTGGGATCCGTCGCAGAATTATCTAGAAGAGTTATAATCATTCTGGGAAACGGGGCTGCGGCCACATTTTCATCCGCATGACTGTGTTTTTGGTTCCGCTTTTTTGTAAAGAACTTTGCTCACGCCCGCTCTCAAGTCGCATGGTATTTCGCTGATTTTGCACGCATCGGTATTCGCTGCGCTGTACGTCATGCAAGCGGCCCCCACGCCGTTTTCCCAGGCAGGGCAATCGCAGGTCATTTCGATCAAAGCGGCAAGTGCCCCTGTCGCCTCGACCGCTGCTTTGCAAGTCGAGCCGGAGACGATGAAGGTTGCCACCCTTACCAGCAATCTCGATCCGCAGATTGACCAGATGTTGTCAGCTCAATTGCGTGACCCCGTTCGTTTTTCGGAGACGCTTCGCGAGCCACCAAGTCACGAATTAACTCGGATGAAATCACCGGCGGACGCACCCACGTTTCAGCTCGTCGAGCAGCCTGTATTGCAACGAAGACTAGCGGCAGAGCGATTGCCGGAGATCGCTCGGAGGCAGGTCCCCGTGGAACGACCGGCCAAGCGTCCCCCGATTGCTGAGCCACCGATGCCGGCCGCTATTCCTGTTGAGCAGTTTGTTGGACTTGAGAAAGAGGCTTCTGCTGATCTTTCCATCAATCAACCGCCACCTTATCCGGTTGATGCAATCCGGTTGCGGCTTGAGGGTGTTGTGATGCTGCAGTTGCGAATTACGGCGGCAGGAAACGTCGAAGATGTTCAACTGATTCAATCAAGCGGGCATCGGGTCTTGGACGAAGCGGCGATCAATGCCGTCGCCCAGTGGAAGGGCGAGCCTGCAAAGCGTTGGGGGCGACCCGTCGAGTCGGTGGAACGCTTGCCGATTCGCTTCCGACTGTAATGCGACGCGCGGTTTGCGGCGAACTCCGTTGTTCTTTCTCAACGTCATCTCCAAACCAAGTTCAGTCGTCGCACTTTTGTTGAGGGAATGCTGATTATTGCTCCCTTTTGAGCGTTGCCCCGTTTTGTTTTTTGTTTCCTGAAAGCGTATCTGCGTTGAAAGAAAATTATCGTGAATAGAAGTAGCGAGCAGCAAATCGTGCCAGGGCTTTTCGTGACATCGGCTGGGGAAGCAAGTGTCGATCCGTCGTTGACCGGCGTGTTATTTGAGCTCGCTGGGCAACTGGAAGGTCCTACCAATCTGCCCGTCGATGTGGAGCATGTATTAGCGGCTATTGTGTTGGCGGTTCGTGCCGGTGAGATCGAATCATCGAAGCCTCTTTCTGGAGAGGATTCTGCTGTCGTCGCAACACTCGTCGATCATGTAAAGACCGTATTCGAGCAGTTTGGTGGAAATGTTGGACGCGAGGATTAAGCGAACCATCTTCAAGAATTTCAACAAATGGTTTCGCTTTTTTTGTACGAATCCTCTGTCAAAGGTTCAAAGGTCTTGTTCGTTTCGGTTCGGTGACTCACCGCACGCGCTGCAGGATTTCTGTGCGCGCTGCCGGATTTCTGTGGTCGATTTACGAGTTGCTTCACGAGACAATTGCATTGCAAACGCTACATCTCTAGCCGCTGTTTTGGCTCGGCGAGCATTCTCTCGCCGTTGTCGATAAGATGCGGTAACGTTTCCCGTATTCCGCCTCCAACAACAAGCGACACGGTGAGTCAGGATTTGGTTATCGGTATTGGCAGTCCGCATGGGGACGATCAGGTGGGATGGAGCGTGATTGCTTATTTGAAGCAGCAGGGCGAGGAAATCGCTGCGTTACAAACTCTGGTTGACCCCATCGATTTGATCGAGCAACTTGACGGCGTCACTCGTTTATTGATTGTGGATGGGTGTCGAAGTGGTCAGGAGGTTGGCACGCTTACCCGATTTGATGCAGATGATCCGCGTTTTCTTGAATCGACGGGCCACTCGACCCATCGCATTTCACTCTCGGAAACACTTGATTTAGCGCGGACGCTACGCCGTTTGCCCGGTTGGGTGAAGGTGTTTGGGGTCGAAGTGGATCAGTGCCGACCGCAGGCTGCGATGGACCCCCGCCTCGAACAGGCTGTGCCAAGAATCGCGCAAGAAATTTGTGACGAGCTAAGCCAAAGGCCATAAAGAAACGAAAGCCGGGGTGCCGTAGCGTCTTGCTCTTTGTATGGTTAGTTTGGAGTCCTCTCTGTATGGTTTAGCTAGAGGCCTCATGATCGCTGGGCAGGAGTTTGGAAGGAGTTCGACCCAATGCTTTCCGACAAGACTGAAATGGCATTGCGCCAATGTGGATTTCTGAGGGACGTCGATGAAGAACATCTCAGCCGTTTTGTCCAACTTGCGATGCCTGTCGACTTTGTCGCGGGCGAGCTGATCTTGCGGGAAGGTGAGGCCGCGAAAAATGTTTATGTCATCCTTTCTGGAAGTGCGTCGTTAGAGCTTTGTGCGTCGGGGATCGGATGCCGACGGTTGATGACGTTGTCAGATGGTGACCTGCTGAGTTGGTCGGCAGTTTTAGAGCAGACACGCTTGACAGCCACCGTTCGTGCAATCAGTCCAGTCCACGGGGTGGTGATTGATGGGCAGGAACTCTTGCAAATCTGTGAGGATGACCCCGCATTTGGATTTGCCTTTATGCGTCGGGTTGCCTTGGCGACAGTAAACCGCCTAACCGCTGCCCGCATGCAACTGTTGGATGTGTTCGGAACACAAATGCCAACTACACCAGAGGTAAATAGTGGTGCTTCGAGTATTACTACTACAGTCGATCCTTGTGAGCGGGGCCAGATATGAATTCGGCGAAACCGCTCGTTGGATCTTTTGTGCGAATTCAAAAACGTGACCTGCAGAGTTTGGTCGATGAGTTGAAGGCCGTGCATGATCGCGTCGTTGGTCCTCGCGAGATCGATTCTGCAATCGTCTACGATGATTTGGATCATGTTGACCAGTTGCCGATTGGCGTGATTGATCATCAGGAGGGTGGTGTCTATCGACTAACACATGAAAGCAGCGATTCACATTTCGATTATGTGGTCGGACCGCAGTCACTGAAAAGCTTTCTTTTTCCTCCCCACGAAACGATCAGTGAGTCGTTTCGAAAAGATGGGCAATGGGAAATTCAAGCGGTGGAGACTCCGGCGACGCGGATCGCGGTGCTTGGCCCTCGCGCCTGTGATCTGCGAGGATTGGCGATTCAGGACAAAGTTTTTCTCGAGGGTCCGTATGTTGATCCCGGTTACAAGCGGCGTCGGGACGCGCTGTTTATCGTTGCGGTCAATTGTCGGCGATCGGTCGCTACTTGTTTTTGCCATGCGATGGATTGCGGACCTGCTGTGACTTCCCACTTTGACCTGGCATTGACGGAGATGGACGAATGCTTTGCGGTGGAAATTGGCACATCTGCGGGCGGCGTGGCAATGGACGCTACCTCTTGGGAGCCAATGTCGGAGACCGAAGTCGCTCAGGCGAAAGAGGTTTCGGTTGAACTGGAGGAGTCGATGCGAAACGGTACCTCCGCCAGGCAAATGGAGACCGGCGGGATTCGTGAGTTGCTGATGGATAACCTGGAGCATCCACGTTGGCAGGAGGTTGCCGATCGCTGTCTTTCCTGTGGTAATTGCACGATGGTTTGTCCGACCTGTTTTTGCAGTTCCGCCGATGAAGTCGCAGATCTGAGTGGTGACCATGTCCGGCGAGAGCGTTCGTGGGCATCTTGTTTTACAGCTGAGCATTCTTACATGCACTCTGGGAATGTTCGTAAAACGACCCGTTCACGATATCGGCAGTGGTTGACACACAAGTTGGCCACCTGGCAAGACCAGTTTGATAGTTCTGGCTGTACTGGATGTGGTCGGTGCATCACGTGGTGCCCGGTCGGAATCGATCTTACCGAAGAAGTTGCGGCTATCCGCGGGGAGTGACATGGTGGATCGACAGTCGGTTACGCCCGGCAATCCCTGGGTCGCACAGTTGGCCCGCATTCAAGGCATCCAACAGGAATTGCCGAGCGTTGCCACTTATGATCTGGTGCTCGAAGATCCCACAGTGGCTGAGGCGTTCAAGTTTCAACCGGGGCAATTCAACATGCTCTACCTGCCTGGTTTTGGCGAGGCAGCGATTTCGATCAGTTCCGATCCGAGTCATTTAGCTTCGCTGCAGCATACGGTGCGAGCTGCGGGAAATGTCACCACGGCATTGTCACGCGTGCATGTTGGTGATCAGCTTGGCGTTCGGGGGCCGTTTGGGTCCTCTTGGCCGCTGGAGGCTTGTCGTGGAAAGGACGTTGTTATCGCATGCGGCGGGATTGGCTTGCCGCCGCTACGACCTTTGATTTATTACATGATTCAGCATCGTGAGGAGTTTGGTCGGGTTCATCTTTTGTATGGTGCTCGAACGCCCGGTGAGTTGTTGTTCACCGACGAATTCCCGCCATGGCAGGCAGCCGGAATTGAAATGGCTGTGACCGTCGATCTTGGTTACGACGACTGGACGGGGGATATCGGGGTGGTTCCGGTACTTTTTCACCGGCTGAACTTGAATGCTCACAAGACGATCGTGATGACGTGTGGCCCGGAGGTCATGATGCGTTTCGTCATTTTCGAAGCGCTGGCTCGAGGGATTGATCCTCGAAATATTTATCTGTCGATGGAACGCAACATGCAGTGTGCTGTGGGATTGTGTGGGGCTTGTCAGCTCGGACCAAAGTTCGTTTGCAAGGATGGTCCCGTCTTTACCTACGAACAGATGGAGCCGTATTTGATGCTGGAGGATCTTTGATGTCCGAGAAGCCAAAACTCGCGGTCTTCAAGTTTGCATCCTGCGACGGTTGCCAGTTGTCGCTGTTGGACTGCGAGGACGAGTTGCTTGCGGTAGCTGACGCCGTTGAAATTGCGTACTTCCTGGAAGCACGCACTGACCAGATTGCCGGTCCCTACGATATTGGTTTAATTGAGGGTTCGGTGACGACCGCGCACGATGCGGAGCGGATCAGGGAGATTCGCCAGCAATGCAAGTTCCTGGTGACCATTGGCGCTTGTGCGACATCTGGTGGCATTCAAGCCTTGAAGAATTGGCAGGATGCAGACGAGTTCGTTCGTTCTGTTTATGCGACCCCCGAGTACATTTCGACGCTTAGTACGAGCACCGCCATCGCAGACCATGTGCCAGTCGATTTCGAGTTGCGCGGTTGTCCAATCAATCGCCACCAATTGCTAGAGCTGATTTCATCGTTGTTGCGGGGGCGCCGGCCAACTACACCGAGCTACAGCGTTTGTATCGAATGCAAGCGGCGAATGACGGTTTGCATTGCCGTAGCACGGGGTGTCGCATGTCTTGGGCCGGTTACGCAAGCGGGGTGTGATGCTCTCTGTCCAGCCTTTGATCGTGAGTGTTTTGGCTGTTTCGGCCCCAAGGAAACTCCCAACGTGATCAGTCTGACCAACCACTATCAACAACAAGGGGTAGATGGTGATCACTTGACACGGTTAACTCGAAGCTTCAATGCGAACGCACCCGAATTTAAAGAGGCATCCGACTTGCTATCGGGGGAACCGCCACTTGCGGACAATGGCGACCATTAAAATGAACTTTGCGAACCGACGATTAAGCGGAAATTGAGATCATCATGCCGGCCAATCGAACCTTTCAGGTCAAGGCTTTATCCCGAGTGGAGGGTGAAGGTGCTCTGTATGTCAAGCTCGATGGTGATCGTGTCGAGCATGTTGAGCTGAACATTTACGAGCCGCCTCGGTTTTTTGAGAGTTTTCTGCGTGGGCGTGAGATTCGTGAAGTTCCCGATATCACCGCACGGATCTGTGGAATTTGTCCGGTCGCTTACCAGATGACTTCCTGTTATGCGTTGGAGAACGCATTGGGGGTGCGAGTAACGCCTGAAATCCATGCGTTGCGGCGTTTGCTTTACTGCGGCGAGTGGATTGAAAGTCACTCGCTGCACATTCATTTGTTGCATGCTCCTGATTTTCTTGGATTCGAAAGCGGGATCTCGATGGCGTCTGAGCATGGAGAAGCCGTGGAGCGGGGCCTCCGATTAAAAAAGATCGGCAACCAGCTGCTGAGTCTGCTTGGTGGCAGAGCGATTCATCCAATTAATGTGACGGTCGGTGGATTCTATCGAGCACCAAATCCGCGCGATCTGAAAGGCTTGCTCCCCGATTTGGAATGGGGGCTAGAAGCTTCGGTTGAGGTCCTGCGAATGGTGTCCCAATTTGAGTTTCCTGCTTTCGAGATGCCGTATGACCATGTTTGTTTGCGGCACCTGCAGGAATATCCAATGAACCACGGACGAGTTGTTTCTTCTTCCGGGCTGGATATTCCTGCAGCCGAATATGAACAGCACTTTCAAGAATTGCATTGTCGACAAAGTACCGCGCTGCATAGTGTGAAAGTTCCAGAGGAGACGTCTTATTTGGTCGGGCCATTGTCACGCATCAATCATTGCTTTGAACAATTGTCACCGACTGCCCGGCGTGAGGCCGAGGCGTGCGGCATTTCGTTTCCTTCGAACAACAACTTTCATAGCATTGTGGCGCGAGCGATCGAGGTGATCGATGCGTTTGAAGAGGCGATTGATTTGGTCCGTCAGTACAACGGTAAGTTGGTCGAAAGTCGAATTGATTGGGAGCCTCGGGCAGGTGAGGGCTTTCATGTGACGGAGGCACCTCGCGGGTTGATTTTTCATCGCTACCGGATCGGTGACGATGGTCTGATCGCAGAGGCGAAGATTGTGCCCCCCACTTCTCAGAACCAAGGGCAAATCGAGGACGATTTGCGAGCCTTTGTCCCGACCGTGTTGAGTTGTGATGATGCGGACGCGACTCGACGCTGCGAACACATGATTCGCAATTATGACCCTTGCATCAGTTGTGCAACGCATTTTTTGAAGGTTGAGTTCGATCGAGGTGAGCGGCCATGAATGGGCGGTTGATTCTGCAGACGCTCGGTACGGTTGTGGTACTGATTGTGATTATGGTGACATGATTCGTGTCGATCAGGATCGGGGATCTGTGATTTAAAAGTTGCCGCCTCCCCCCATGCCGCCGCCCATGTTCATCTTTTGAAACTGCAGATCGCCCAATGTATTAGCGATGTCATTGCTGACGATCGTTTGTTGACGATCCAATTCGATCGAATACGCGTACTCGTGGTCGAACGCATCACTGCCAAACCGCTTTGCTGGAATCTGTAGATCCCAACGCAGCACGCCGGTTGGTCTCTGCATGCGCACGTACAAAGGGTCTTCCGACAAAGGAGCGGTAGTTGTGGTGTCAAGTTCGACGCGAATTGAGCCATCTTTTGCGGTGATAGGTATGCGGTCGAGCAATCGGATGTCGACAGGTGCTTCGTGGTAGTTGGTGATCACCAGTCGATGTTGAAGCGTCGATCGACGGTTGCCACCTTGAACGCTCTCTTGCTTACCGAGCAGTTCTCTTCGTGTTCGAATTTTTCGGTCTGCTCCGAATCCTATCGTCAATTTTTGGCCAGCGGCGGTCGGTGTCACAATGGTTCGTCCAGCGAAATCGCCATCAAGATACACATCTGCATCCCCGGCGATCAGGTTCCGGCCGGCAGTGTTGGTCAGTTCCGCTTCTCGGAAGGCAAAGCTGCTCAACAACGGAGTGACAACGTGATGCATCTGGCCCTGCAATTCGGTTGACAGGATCGCGATCGTTTGTAGCTGCGGGCCATCCGTTATCTGAATTCGTTTCTCCATGCCATAAGTCTCATCCGACAAATTGTCGCCCGCATCTTCGGCGAGTGTTCTTTGGACTTCGGCCACGGTCGTCAATTCGTCGACTTGACGTTGGTTGGCGACGGAGTTCAAGCGAGCGTTGCGCTGCAGTTTGTCTTCGTCCAGCCAATCAGGCAGATGGCTGGCGATAGTGACCGGTTCGGTGGAGGCGGCAGGTTGCTCGCCCGGATTCACTGCCTGAACGCGGAGCGGCGTCAGCAGCGGTCTCGCTGCCTGAGTTTCCGGAGACGAAGTGGATAGCGTCATCGAAACGTCATCCCAAGGTTCGCCACTGTCTTGGACCAAAATTGCGTCCAGCTGAAGTGTGAATCTCCGTTCGCCCTGTTCAGGTTTCGAGGATCGTATGCTGTATCGAGGCAACCAATTCACTTTGCTGACGTCATAAACTAACCGGACGGTGCCTCCGTTAGGTGATGCAACGGCGATCATCGCTTCGTAGGCCGCGGTTCCATGGTTGCCCCTTAATCTCGATTGCTGTTGTTCGTTTTCGTGAATGTCCTTGTTCAGCTTTTGTATTTCAGTTTGTGTTTGCAATAGTTCCGTTGCCAGTTTACGTCTGCGTTCCATCGTAAAGTCAGCGAGCGCTGTGACTGATTGGACATCCAGGGTTGCTCGGTCAAGATTTTGTTGAACTTTGTCCGCTGAAAAGACGACCAGCTTCTCGATCGTTAGCAGATCTTGTTCGATGGCTTTCGCGTGATGCTCTTGTGTGTGAAGGTTTTGTAGCAGTTCGCTCTTCTTCTTGGTCAATTGTTCGATTCGCTGCATCAGCTCCGGATTGACTCGGGCTTGCTTGGACACAATTCGCATGCTGCGTACATTTGTGCCGGGATCCGATTCCGTAAAGGCGCTTCGAATCTCGATTTGACGTGGCAAGCCTGTTACACGAATGTGTTGCAAGTTTGCTCCTGCAGGAATGTCAAGCTTGCGAACGACTCTCGCTTGATCTCGGTAAACCGTGACTTCATCAATCCTGCCATCGATGACCACTTCACCGTGTGCCGGATGGATTTGCCAGACAGCAATGATGATGGTGGCTTTGAAGAGAAGTTGGTTCGCCATTTTTGATGACCCCGTGCCCATAGTTCTTCCTGATTGCGGATAAGCGTTGCGTTGTGCTGCTGCAGCTTTGGACGGCCTGTTGCGATTTGCAGCAGAGTGGAATGTCGATTTTCTATCGATAGCACATGGATGCATTTGGTATGCCAATTGCTTCGCAGTGCGTCAAAACTTTCTGTCAGCCGTTGTTCATTGCAAGCCGATGTTCATCGCATCTACTTCGCGATTAATGGAAGGACCAAGTACGTGGGGAACACACAACCGGCACGGATCATCGGGGGCTTTTTGCTCGTCCTTTGCTGTCGCGCAGTCAGAAGATCGGGGGTTGCGTCCGCTGGTTCGATCAGATTGGTCGCGATTGCCAATATCGAAAGTTGGTGAGCCGATCTCGAGTCAATTTGTCGATTCGTTCATGACAACGGATCAAGCGGACCGTATTCGCGAGTTCCTTTGCGAACCGTCGGTTTTTACTTGGGATGGCGACACAACCTTGGTTGACATCCAGCATGATCTCGCTCGGTATCTGCCTGCTGGACTAGACCTGCGGGCGCTTGAGGATGTCGAGTTAACGGGTGACACCGTGCCGTTACCGGAGCCGCGACTCAAACAGCTGAATTCGGCGCCACGGACGTCAGATCCGTTTGTTGATGCTGATCCGTTAGGTGATTCAGATCCGTTCGGTGAGCCCAGTACTGCAGTGGAACGAGACGCCGTGACCCCTAGCAGCGATTCGAACTTACGCGAAGAGCACATCATTCGCCACGGTGGTGAAACTGCCGGTCAAGAGGTGCCTGATTCAAAAGCGTCGTTGCAAAGTTCGCCCGCGAAATGGTGGCAGACCGAGAGGCCGCAGCGTCGGCGTCGTCCTGTGGTCACGAATGGTGGGAAGCTTTTTGAATTTCTAAGTCGTGTCGATCTGACGCTCAATCTTGAACATGGCGTGCTGAAAATTACGACGGTTGAGCAGGCAGAGAATGCTTGCTGTATTCGAGTCTATGACGTGACATCGTTAGTGCCGCCAAGCGATCGAAGTTTCGCAGGTGAAAATTCAAGCTATGGCTCACTCGACACATCCTACGTGGAGCTCAATCTGAATGAATTGATTGAAATGTCTGTTGAACCCGATACTTGGGAGTCGTTGGGTGGACCTTCGACTGTTGCGCGATTCCGCACTGCAACGCGGCGTTGGCTGGTGGTCCGTGCGCCTCTGCTAGTTCAGTTAAAAGTCCACAGTTTGCTGAACCGATTGAATCAGTAGTAATCCAAGTTAGGGTGCTTCCGTTGTTGGCTCGGCACTTGTTGGGGCAGGGATGGTTGTGCTCGTTGGGGCGGGAGGGGTTGGGCCGAGCGGAATCCCGACCGGCGCCGGCATTGATTTGTCGTCCACTGCAATAAATAAGGACAGGAATCCAATGGTTACTAGCCCCAGTAGTGCGACCGCACAGCCACATCCCAGCATGCCAAAACGTGAGCGTGGAGTTTTATCTGAGTCGGGTGTTTCGTCTGGTGCGACGTAAGGATTCGTCATCATTCAAGTCCTTGAGTATTTGGCGAGTCATGCCGCTTAGGCGAAAGGAGTCTTAAGCCAGATAAGTCTCTCAGTTTAAGGGAAGCTCGCATGCTTTGAGCAAGGTGCGTTGGACGGCCAAGTCGTGTTGGTAGGGAAAGTCCGTTTCTTTTTCGCTGCGTATTATCCTCGCCATATCTGCCGCGTCGTCAACGTAACGAGTGTATTTCGGGAATTTGATTTCTTGGTATCCGATTTTGTAGCCCTCGCGAGGTTTAGACAGGGCGACCTGTGCAGAGGGATTGTCGAGGGGCTGGATATGAAAGGTGCCTTCGGTTCCGCAAACGACGAAGTGCCTGCGTGCAAACCCTTGTACTTCCAACGCGCTCGACTTAACGCTTGCGATCGCATTGGGATATTGCAGGACTGCCAGCATATTGTCTTGAAACCCATCGTCTCGTGATGAGGCGTGCTGAGCAATGGACGTCACGGATGTTGGTTCACCTAAAACGCCGACGGCTAAGTCCAGAATGTGACATCCCAGTTCGAACATGATTCCGCCGCGGTATTCGGCAAGCGATTGACGTGATTTGGGGTCAACCACTTTGCTCATTACGGTGTGGATTTCGAAGACGTCCCCAAGCCAGCCTTGCTGCAGAAACGATCTCATCAGCACGATCGCCGGATTGTAGCGGTACATGTATCCCATTTGAATTAGCAGTTGTTGACGTTTTGCAGCATCAAGGATCTGTTCAAATTGAGGTAATGATTCGCCAGCCGGTTTATCGAGATGAACATGCTTGCCGGCGGCGATACACGATTGCGCCGTGTTCAAACTGTTGCGCACAGAAGTTTCGACCAAGACTGCTTGTAGATTGGGCTGGTTTAGCAGTTGCTCTTGAGTCATCCATGGCAGACCGCGATAGGCTGCATGCGTTTCCGCTTGCTGCCGTAGTTTGGGGTCTGGCTCAACTATGCCGACCACTTCGTAATCTTTAGAATTGCGATAAACCGACAATTTTGTCGCGTGGGCATGGCCGACACCGATTTGGCCGAGGCGAATTTTGGGTCGATTGATTTCCGCTGCGTGCAAGCCATTGGCAACCCACCCCGCACCAATGGCAGCCGATGCACCGAGGGCAGTGGATGTAAGTAGGGTCCGCCGATTCAGCGAGGTTTCGGACATAATCGATTTTTAAAATGGGTGTTGAATTCGTTGTTTGTCAGTCGATCGCAACCATCCGAGGTAATTTCACCTGATGATTGGGATGGCAAAGTAGGAGTTTAACGATTTCATCACGGGGTTTTGCCGCCGAGCCACGTTGCATCTAGAATCGAAGCATGACCAGTAACGTAACGCAAATCCTTTCGGCTATCGAAGCGGGTGATCGGCAAGCTGCCAACCAATTGCTTCCGCTTGTCTATGACGAACTGCGACGACTGGCATCCCAGAGAATGACCCAGGAAAAGGCGGGGCTGACACTACAGCCAACGGCACTGGTTCATGAAGCGTTCTTGCGGCTCATTGGCGAGCAAGATCGGAAGAAATGGGATGGTCGTGGACATTTTTTTGCTGCAGCGGCTGAGGCGATGCGGCGGATTTTGATCGACAGCGCGAGGCGGCGAAATGCTGAAAAGCGAGGTGGCGGAATGCTTCGCTGTGAATTGAAGGATGATGGCGTTGCGCTGGAAGCGGTTGATTGTGAGACACTTTTGTCGCTGGATGAGGCGTTGACGAAACTGGCTCAAGAGGATGCCGATCTGGCAAAGTTGGTTGAACTTCGCTACTTCACCGGCCTGACGATCGAAGAAACATCGGAAATTTTAGGGGTCTCGTCGCGGACGACCAAGCGAAACTGGGCTTATGCACGCGCTTGGTTGAAACGTGCCATCGATTCTAGCGGCGATGAACCGGAGAATTGACTAAGATTCCGTGGCCCTCAGATCCTCCAGGCTACGCATGATCTTATGATGTTCCTCTGCCATGGTTCACCCAGCGGT
>JARGNK010000028.1:36711-41239 GCA_029213145.1 Rubripirellula sp.
AGAATAAGCGTTCTAGATGACTGCGATTTAAAGATGTCACAATCAGCAGAAAAGTCGATCTTCCTGAATGCCTTGGAATTGGAGGGTGCTGAAGAGCGGGAGCATTATTTGCATTCGGCCTGTGGCGAAGATGTTTCGTTGCGAGATTCGGTGCAGGCGTTGTTGTTGGCGCACGACCAGACGCTCAATCCACTCGACGAACCTTTCGTCAAAGAGGGAGCGTTGAAGCTGGAATCGTTGGACGCAACCTCGGAAGTGAATTCCGCCGGATCAGCCGATGAGACTGGGGAAACAATCGGGGCGTATCGGTTGATGGAACGGATTGGCGAAGGCGGCTTCGGCCTTGTTTACGCAGCTTTTCAGGAACGGCCTGTTCGCCGCAAAGTCGCTCTCAAAGTGATAAAGCCTGGGACAGGCTCTGCCGAAGTGCTCGCTCGCTTTGATGCCGAGCGTCAAGCGATTGCAATGATGGACCATCCCAACATTGCGCAAGTCTTTGACGCTGGAGTGACAGCAGATGCTCGCCCGTACTTTGTGATGGAACTTGTTCGGGGTGTTCCAATCACCGAGTTTTGTCAAAGTGGTGGTTTGACGCTACAGCAGAAACTCGATTTGTTCGCCGATGTTTGCGGGGCGGTTCATCACGCTCATCAAAAAGGGGTCATTCACCGTGACCTCAAACCCTCCAACGTGCTTGTCACACTCCATGACACCAAGCCAGTTGCGAAGGTGATTGATTTTGGGGTTGCCAAGGCGATGGGCCAAAACTTGACCGATCAAACGATTTACACTCGCTTGTATTCGATGATTGGGACTCCGCTTTACATGAGTCCTGAGCAAGCTTCGATGAGCGGTTTGGATATCGACACACGCAGCGATATTTATTCCCTCGGTGTCATGCTGTACGAGTTGTTGACCGGGACGACACCATTTGACCGAAAGCGCCTCGACACGGCAGGATACGACGAGATGCGGCGGATCATCCAAGAGGAAGATCCTCCCAAGCCGAGTGTGCGATTAACCACAGTTGACAAGGTTCGCGCACCCACGCTTGGGGACAGCGAATCGGCGTCGCGGATGATTGTGGGGGCAAGCCAGCCAACGCAGAGCAAGCGTGATTCGATCCCGGGCGATCTGGATTGGATTGTGATGAAGGCGATGGAAAAGGAACGCGTGCGACGCTACGAATCAGCAGCGGGAATGGCTGCTGATCTTCGTCGGTTCCTGTTGCAGGAACCGATCGAGGCACGTCCGCCTTCGCAAACCTATCGATTGGCAAAATTTGCCCGCCGTCATCGGTTGGTAATCGCAACCGCTGTTTTGATGACGCTAACCTTGTTGATCGGCTCAGTGGCCAGTTTCTACCAAGCTTCGGTCGCGATCGATGAGCGAAATCAAAAAGAGAGTGCTTTGCAAGAAGCGATCAAATCCAAAAATGAGGCGACTGCTGCGCGGCGTGAAGTTGAGCAGTTTGCAGGGCGATTGAAGGACGCCAATGCTTTGATCGGCGCGGCTCGGAACGACGAGGAGGCGGAGCGATGGGATGCTGCTTTCGTTGCTTACAGTCAAGCGGTTGAGCTGGTTCCCAACTATTACCTCGTTTGGGTACAGCGGGCGAAATTGATGATTGACCTGAAGTTGTGGGACGATGCCGCGAGTAATTATTCCAACGCCATTCAGTTGGGTGCTCCGCTCGATGGGCCGCAATGGCAGGGAGTTCCGGCTCTGTTCGCGTGGACGCAAAGATGGAATGACTTGGCCGCGATTCGTTCGACCATGCTCGAGCCGACTATCGATGATCCCGATGCTATCACCTGGTCATTGATTCGTGGTTGTGTTGTGACGGCGGACGAGCAGATTGATTTTGGCCGACTTGCTGACCGAGCCGAGGCGTTATTAATCGCAAACAATGTTCGAGGAGGGCGCGGCCCCGGGGATCGATTTGGAGAGCATCCCAGCGGGAGGTCCTCGCAAGATGTTTTTGATCAAGTTCCACCTCACCCACGCCGTGCCGAGCAGCCCGCGTCCACGGGGCAGCAGTTCGCGGATCAAGGACCTGAGAGAGAAGGGCCTGTGAGAGAACGACCTGTGGGAGACAGGCCGCCGCCAGCAAACCCAGGATTTGGAATCCCCAGGGACGGATTTGTGCGTGGTGGTTCGGGAGGGCCTCCAAGATCAGGAGGAAAATTTGGTCCCAGTGATCCCAGCGGAGTGGCGATGCCCGCACGCGGGGAACTGGGGGGGCGCGGGCCGGGGGGGCGAGGTAGACCGGGGAGTCGTGGCGGCACGATTGGACACGGTGGACCAAGTGGGCGTTCGCGCGCTGAATTCCTTCCAATGGCGATCAAGCATTACGTCACAGGTTGGGCTCAGCTCCGAGCTGGAAATTTTGAGAGGGCGATTGAGCATCTTCAGCTCGCAGGCCAAGACCGTCAGTGGCCCGACTCCGATTTAGTTCACGGATTAGTCGCGATCGCACAGTACAAATTAGGGGAGGAGGAGCTAGCGATAGAATCTCTGGACCGTGCCGATCAAGCGGTCGATCGCGTGATGTCGCGACTCGATTCCGAACCCAAGTCAATTCGTCTCTGGTTCGATTTCGTTGAGCGGCTTTTGGTTCACCGAGAGGCGACGCAATTGATTACTGGATCTTTACCACGTGCAGACCCGCGGATGATCGCAGTACAGCAAGACGCGAGAGCTCTACTGGATGCTGCCGCAAGCCCAGCGTATTAAGTTCCGTTTTTGGATTCGTGCACATGGCCTTGTTCTATGGGCCGATGTTGCACAGCGATAAGCTAATCGTCTGGTTAGAGAATCGTCTTCTGCATTGGCCTGTTCTCAGCCCATCATCTCGTTGATTTTGGGGATCAGAAGCACAAAGATGATCCAAAGCACGATTGCCAAGGCTGTTAGAAACCCAACCGTAATGGTGGAGATGATCAGAATTCTTCGCCTGTTGAATCTTGCATGGTCGATCCGAACCAATTGGTCGGTCAGTTTTGAGGTCAATGCTTCCGGCGTGGTCGAGGCGGTGTTGCTGGGGAGTTTCAACGAATCCTTCGCTCGTGAAGAAGTGGAGGTGGAACTGCGTTTTTTCTTTGATTGATCCCCCTTACGCCTCTTCGGCTTTCGCCTTTTCGGCTTTCGCCTTTTTGAGGAGCTTCCAGTCGAACGGCGATCCTTGGAAGTGCGTTTCTCAGAGTACTGTAAGGGGGATGGTTTTGCTGTGAGCGATGAAAGCCCGGTTATCGAGACGGATGAGTCCGGTTGCTCGCGTGGTTCGATGACTTTTCCCAGTCTGAGCTTAATATTACCAACGGTTTCCGGGGCTGACATCGAAGTCAGCGGTCTGCATAGCTTTGCAGCGTCGCGATTCTCCGGATCGGGTTTTAGGTTGATCAGCCAGACCGAGGCATCGACGCAAACGATGGCATGATCGCAAGCCGCCAAATCTTGGCCGTAAAGCCTTAGTGTGCTCGGATGTTCACCTCCCAGGATCATCACGCGGCGAGCGAGCGTTTTCGGGCGTTGCTTGCCGTCCCAATCGAGTGTTATCTCTCGCCTGACTCCCTGAGCGAGGCCAGGTGTAGTGTCCTTGCGTTCAGTGCTCCCGCCGCGATCCGCGATATCGGGCCAGAGCGAATGGCTCTGATGAAAAAGGCTGATTCTTTTTCTTCCGACGGCAAGCGAGTTTTCGGGTAGAGTAACCCCCCAGCGGGGAAACGCGATGGGGCAAAGTGGCCATACCTCGACTGAATCGGCAAAACAGCAGGCGAAATAGACATAGGGTGAAACGCGAGGTTCCGCGATCTGGATCGTGCAGCATGGGTGGGATCCGATCAGCGCGTAGGGTAGTTCAGGCTCAATCCATCGCTCAATTCCCTGTTCGATAATCGCAATCTTCCAACGTGCTGCCGGCCAATAATTCATTCTTGGTGTATGAGCTCCGTCGTCTTAGGTGGATTTCGCAGCGACAGGGCAAAAACCGCAAGATTCATGCTTTACCGTCGATGTTACAGAGTACTTTTAAGCTGTGATGAAAGTTCTTACCGCAGGAAAAGCTTCTGGGCAAGAAATCGGATGCCTCGTATTCAGTATGAAGAATTGAACTGAGACAGCGAGTTTAAACGCCCGGCATGGCGGTAAAACACCGTTTATTCGGATTGTAGTGGGTAGAATATTATCGTTGCGAAATGTTGGCTGCAGATTGCTTGACACCCTTCTGTGGGGGTATTAGCGTGGGCCTAGTTCGAGCATATCTGTTCACGAGATTCAGCTCGGTCGGTGGCATTCGGCGGAGCAGCCATTAAAAGAAATGCACACAAACCTCATGCGATTCAATCACGTGGACGACATTCAGGAGAATTCCTTTGGCTAGGCGAGAAAGGCATCGTCCGAAACAGACGGTGCGGTCTGTCGATGTAAGACCTGAAACGGTCAGCGAAAGAACATTGGTCGAGATTTCGCTTCCGGCACTCTTGCGCAAGTACAAGTGGGGCATCCTCGCCTTCCTGGTAACGCTTGT
>JARGNK010000028.1:41300-59958 GCA_029213145.1 Rubripirellula sp.
ATTGGTATGGGTTGAGGACGCATGGCGTACCGAGCCTGATTACTCGCACGGCTACCTGGTCCCGTTGCTTGCCGGGCTGTTGTGCTGGCATCGGCAAGACACGTTTCCCGGGATTCGCGAAACATGCTCGTGGGCGGGGCTTTCGTTGATTGGTTTGTCAATCATTATGCGACTAGCCGGTCGCTTAGTTTACGCAGACTTCATGGATGCTTGGTCAATTGTGCCTCTCATTGCTGGAGTCATCTGGTTTGCGTTTGGCCGGGAGGCGTTGAAGTGGAGTTTGCCGCCAGTCATTTTTTTGCTCTTCATGATGCCGCTGCCCTACCGAGCGGAATCGATGTTGAGTTGGAGCCTGCAGGGCGTTGCAACGGACGTCAGTACTATTTTCCTGCGAATCTTTGGGATGCCGGCAGTGGCTGAATCCCACGTGATTTGGCTAGGCGACCAACGGCTGATGGTTGAGGAAGCCTGCTCCGGATTGAGGATTTTTGTTGGGGTTGGGGCTCTAGCCTTCTTCTGGGCTGCAATGGTCAAGAGAAGCTGGGTCGATCGAGTGGTCCTGGTGCTAGCGGTGCTTCCGCTTGCAATTTTTGTCAACGCGATACGAATTACCGTCGTAGGCTTGCTCTATAGATCGTTTGAAGGGGCCGGCAGTCGAATAACGATCCACGATTGGTCGGGGTATCTAATGATACCCTTGGCTTTTGGTTTACTTTGGTTGATTAAGGCATATTGGGAACGCCTCTACCGTCCGGTTGAACAACTCACCGCAAAAGATTTTTTGCGGGGTTCGGCATAGTATTTCGCTATGTCAGTGCTGGGTTTGCCCGAGCATGGTGAAACCCGGAATTAACAATAAAACGCTTTTGCAACAGTTTCTTCATGATCAGCAACGTGCAGCAACATCAAGCATCATCTGGCAGTAATCAATCGGCGGGCCGTCCACGGTCGCCGCATGCCCCAGAAATTCAGTTCGATCCTTGGATTTTGTGGGTAGCCTTTCGCCGCTGCTGGCCCTGGGCAATCCCCTTAGGAGCGATTCTGGCTGGCCTCGTCGCGTTTTATATTTTGGAAACATTCGTTCCAAAATACCAAGCGAGACACCTCTTAGAAGCGAATGATGATTTTGTCGTTTTTAAGGGCGTTATGCCAACGGTTGCTGACTTGGCGAGAAGCGAAAAGGAAATCTTCTACAACTCGGTCGTCCTGGATCCTGTTCTCGCAGATTCGAGTTTGCGAAAAGCTCCCAGTCTTTCAGATCCAGAGACAGCGGAAAAGAATATCAGGAAGAATTTGAAACTTAGTTCTGCGGGTGGCAGGAACAGAATATTTGTCAGTTACACAGATATCGACCGAGATGCCGCAGCGAAAGTTTGCAACGCGATTGTAGAATCGTACATGCGACAACGGGATAGTTTTGATGATGCGAGAATTTCAAATCTGGAGAAGTGGCTTGAGCCAGAGATTGAGCGTTGGCAGCAGGAAGTCGAAGTAAGACAGACCAGGATTCAGAAGCTAAGCGAGATGACGCTAGGCTACTCGGTGTTGGCGCAAGGCCCGGTCGATACGCTCAAACGGATGGAAACGAATGCCGACATCTCATTGGTGGCGAAATTGCGTGGCGAAATCTCCGATTTGTTGGTTCAGATTTCGTTGCTCGATGCGCAGGAGCAGAACCAGCCGAAAGAGGTTGCGGTGGAGTCAGCTGCTGAATTCGTTCCCCCTGAACTCATTGTCCAGCGGATCGCCCCGACCGAGGCACAAATACTACTAGCGATCAACCGTGATTCTGAGTTGATTGAGATCCAGCAGCGGATAGCGAAATATAAGTCAACGCGGATCGGTCTAGAGGACCAAGATTTGGTGCGCTTGCGGCGCGAGTATTACGAAGAGTTGGGCGAAAAGATCGCTGAGCAAGAAGCTCGAATCGAGACAGTCAAGGAAGAGGCGAGACCGCGGGTGATCGAGAAATTGGAGGAGCAAGCGGATCTGCAGTTTCAAATCGCCTTGGATGAACGCGATCGGCAGATCGAGCTGATGAGAGAGGAGTTTGAGAGGAACAAAGTTTTAGGGGCGCAGAAGCGTCAAATGGAGATCGAGAGCGCGGCTGCCGGTGCTGTGCAGAAACGCAACGACTTGGAAGTACAGTTAGCTTCGGTGAGAAAACAGTACACCGAAGAAATGTCGCGGCTAGAGCAATTTGGAGGAGCCTCAGCAGAGCTTCAGTTCGCACAGGAAGATTTGGCAGTCGCGAATTCAGTTCTTAGTAAGCTTCGGAGCCGCGCTGCGGCCATCCGCACGGAGCGGCGTCAGGATGGTGCCGTTCGCTCGCTCGCAATCGCTGTCCCTCCCAAAAGTCCGACCGAATCGGTCCCGACGAAGCAGATCATTGTCGGTGCGGGGGCCGCATTCGTCGTGCCATTCTTTTTGGGCTTGCTTTGGGAGTTTCGGATTCAGCGCGTGACAGATTGTAAGAAATTCGAATCAACCGCTCTTACGACGGTCGTTGGGGAGGTTGCAAAGTTGCCTTCCGGTGCGAGGAATGGCGGACGTGGACGTCGGATGTTTGAGGAGAGCGTCGATTCGCTTCGAGCGAATCTATTCCTCTCGCTCCAAACAAAAAATACTCGTTCGATTGCGGTGGTGAGCAGTATGTCCGCGGAGGGGAAGAGCAGTGTGTCGTCTCAATTGGCTCTGTCGATTTCGAAAGCGACTGGGGAAACAGTGCTTTTGATTGATGCTGATATGCGGTGCCCCGACCAGCATGATATTTTTGGTCTCGAGATGGGGCCTGGCCTTAGCCGTGTTTTATCGAAAGAAGTAGAGCTGATGGACGCTGTCGATAAATCTCTCGGCAGCATGGTTCATGTATTGCCGGCAGGCCAACTTAATTGTAGCCCACACCGCTTAATGAGTGAATCAGCAGTCCAAGAGCTTTTGGATGAATCCTTGGAGCATTATTCGATTGTCATCTTCGATACGGCACCCGTGCTCGCAGCTGGTGAAACACTTGCCATCGCGTCAGCCGTTGACACAACCCTGCTTTGCGTCATGCGTGATGTCAGCCGGATGGAGAATGTGTCGCGAACAACCCGACGCCTGGAAGCTGCCGGCGCAAATGTTGCGGGGACGGTGTTTAGCGGAGTTTCGGCACGTCAGTATGCCTATCGTTATGGTGACTATCACTATGCATCAGCGATTCCCGATCAAGACCTGTCCTAGCAATCTTTTGAATTAGGATTTACGAAAACGGGGCGGGAACGGTACGCCCGACATTTTGCTCGTCGCTCATTAAAGCTGCCTGTCTGATAAGAATCCGTTTTTTATCTCACTGGCGGTGTGAAACTCATGCATTCAAGTTCGTAGGTAAATGGCTATTTCATCGAAAGGTCGCAACGACGAAAATCTCGAAGATTCTTCACCTGCTAGTGACTCGGCAAAGCCAGAAACTTCCGAAAAGCTGTCGACGAAGTACGGGAGCAAAATGGAGAGCAGAAGAATCCGCTGGCGATGGGATCTTCGCTTAGGAACTTTATCTCTCGTAGCAGTTTTAATCATTGGGGCTGCCGGCGCTGCGTCTTACATCTATCACTCCGCTTCAATTTCAGCGACCCTATATGCGCAGGTTGAGGAAGCGATCGAAAGTGGCGATCTTAAATCTCAGCAAAGGTGGTTGAAGCGGTACCTAATGCTTGAGCCGAATGACGTCGATGCCGTCATTCAGCTCGCACTCGCTGCCGACCAGGCCGCTGAAGAGGCTAAACGTGACGAAAGAGGTGAGGCGATAGATAGAGCTCGCCAGCAGCTAGGTAATTGCATTGCTCGTCTTGGTGAATCTGAGGGCCTCGAAACATCTATCTCTGATTTGCGGTCTCGATTGATCGAGCGTTTGTTGCAACTCGGTGGCCCATGGTATGTCGAGGCAGAGCGTCAAACCCTTTTGATGCGTGCAAGTCCGGATGATGCGCTGGTGGCAAAATGGTTGGCTCTATCGCTCCACGGTCAGTTTGTTGCCGATGCCTACCAGGAACGCCAGCCTTATTTAGATACCGATGACGTCGACGCGTGGACAAGGACTTCCCATTTGCCGATTGGTGAAGTTTTGTATCTTGCCCTCGATCGAAATCCGGGTGACTTGGACTTGATTGCTCCGTACCTGGAACAGATTCGGTTGAATCCAGGGCTTTTTGATCAAGCTGCGGAAAGCGCAGCGCGGCACCAGCAAAAGGCGGATGAGGCTATTGCGGAGCTGCTGGCACGTGACGATGGGCGTGCCAAATTGGTGCTGTATTCCTATGTTCGAGCAGGTGAAGAACCGGAGCGTGGGAAAGAGGTCTTGCTAGCTGCAGCCCCGGATGCATCAGAGAGACTCACTCAAACCTCGGGCGAATTGCAAGATGCAGATGGACAGGGAGTGGTGCCAGATTTCGTTTACGATTTTCGACTACTAGCTTCTGCGGCGGGAGAAATCGAGCCGAGTGATCCAGATACGGCGTTAGCTTGGTACTCGCAGTTGATGGAAATAAAATCTGCGCTCATCGAAAAAGAAATTTACGAGTCAATTTACATTCGCGTAGGATTTTTGACGGGCGGCGGGGATGACATCGATGAATCGATCAAGGTCTGGGAAGGCGGTCTGGACGTGTTGGGGCCGAGTTGTGTTGGTCTTAGTGGTTTGATCGCTAACGCGAGGCTTTATCGAGACGAAGATCCGAAGGCAGACGATGCGGTCGAGGCATTCCGAGAAGCAGTCAGGATGCTGCGGGAAACCTATTCAAGAATCGAGCGATGGCAGGTGGCCAATCGCGAGCGGGTTGGCAATCAGTTGTTGGTCGCAAGCTGGAGGCTCGAGGTCGCTGATGGATTGTTGGCATTGCGTCGGGGCGACGATGCAAATGCGTTTGCCCTTCTTAAGAAGGCTTTTTACTCTTCAAAAAATGTTCCTTTGAAAGAACGAGTTCGGATAGGGAATTTGCTTGCGGACCTTGCGTTGCAAAGTGAGCTTTGGGATCGTGCAGCGAGCGTTTTTGCGGATACTCTCGAGTTAGATCCAGCTAACACTGCACTGCGGTTCCGGGCGGCACAAGCGTTTGAACGAGCAGGTGACCGAGTTCAAGCGATGCGTCTGTACCGGAATCTATCACAGACCAATTCGATTCTTGCCAAGATCCTTAGTCTTCAAGCGACGTTTGAGAATGAATGTCGACAACCTCAAGCCGACCGGGATTTCAGTGGCGTCCGCTCAGCATTGGGGCAACTGGAGTCTCAAATCAGAGAGGTTGGTGATTCCGCAGGAAACGAGGCCCAGGAAGAGGCGAATGGCTCGTTGGCAAAGCGACTCGCATGCCTAAGAGTGAAGCTGCCCCCGCCTAGTGTGGTATTTGAAGAGCATTTGAAATCGCCAGGATTTGTCCGGAGCCTTTTGGCATTAGCGAAGCTTTACCCCGAGGATGTTAATCTTCAGGGTTTCGTCGCTCAGCAGCTCATGGTTGCCGGAAGCGTGGATGAGGCCAATAAAGTTCTTGCCGCGATTTCAGAGACACTCGGCGAAGATGATACCGCTTACGTCACGATCGCCGCGAGGCTTGACTATTACGGTGGAAATCCAATTGCAGCATGTGAGCGGCTTGAGAAACAAGCGGAATTGGACGCCGGGAAATCTGCCGAGTTGTTCCGGTCTGCATCAGTGCTGGCTCAGGCTGGTAGCGATCCGGAGCGGGGCTATCGGCTGCTAACAAAGATTTCTGAGCTCGAACGCTCGCAAAAAGACATGTTTGATTTGGCGATGTTTGCTCGCGGATTACCTGCGGATTCATCACTGCTCAACGTTAATGGACAACCGGTATCTAAAGACGAGCTGTCTAGTTATTGGGAAGAACAGATCCGGAAACAAACAAATGATGACTCTGGCTACGCGAATTGGCTCGAAGCGACCAAGTTGATCGCACTGCTGATGAAAGATCCTAATGGAGTTGATTCCCTCGATCCGCGAGTTGTAGAAGCTCGCATTCTCATTAATCAGATTTTGAAACAGCGACCTCGGTGGGGACGCGCGATCTCGCTCGAAGGTTGGATCTTGGCTGCAGAGAAGCGGCACGATGAAGCTGTTGAGCAACTACGTCGCGGTATTTTGGCAGGTGATTCCAGCGGGCGAACCAGGATCTTGCTGCTGGAGCAATTGCTAGCGGCTGGACGAGCGGAAGAGGCTCAGGTGGAGATGGATGCTTTGCCTGAAGCGTTTGTTGCAGCGGTTGACCCTTACAGTGCGGGGCGGATCAATATCAGCGGTATTGCCGGTGATTTTGACAACGCGATCAAGATAGCAAGAAAGGGAGTCAGCGAGAGACCGAAAGACTATCTCTCGCACCTTGTACTTGCCCAAGCTCTGCTGGCTGTAGCTCAGCCGGATACAGATAAGCGAGAAGAATTGTTGATTGAAGCACGCAGCTCAATCGCCCTTGCCAGCGAATTAGGTGGCGACAGAAATCCGACGATTTTTTCTATCCGAATCAAGCTCGCTAAACTCGAGGTCTCCACCCGAGGATTCGCTTGGTTGGAACAGGAAGTTGCGGGATTGCAACAGGAAATTGACACCAGCTCACTTGATGATTACAGCAAATATGTGCTGAAGAGTGTATGCCTAGCTGCCCTGTTTGAATTCAGAGAATCTGCAGAAATGTTGCTGAAAGCAGATAAGTTGAAGCAGGTCGCTAGCACTCAAGTTAAACTCGCCGCCTTGTATAGGAAAATGGGCGACGCGGATGCTGAAGTTGACGCGATGCGAGAGGCTCATCGGCGTGATCCAGACAACGCTAATTTGCGTAGTCGGCTAGCGGTTTTATTGGCCGGACGCGGTGGTAAACAAGTGGATTGGCGAGAGTTGTCTAAGTTGCTCGCGGAGGAAAAGTATACATCCTCGTCTAATCGCCTGTTGTACTCGGTCTTGTTAGCGACCTACGGTGATGCCGCTCAGCAAGAGAACTCGGCGAATACCCTGAGGGAACTGATCGCTGAAAACAATCCGAGGAGTGACGAAGCACGTCGTGTGCTTGCTGGATTACTGATCAAACAATTTGAAGCATCTGGTGAGGCCGAGGATTCGATAGAGGGTAAGCGTTACGTGAGCGAAATCATGAAGCTTTATTCTGCGCTTACCCAGGCGGCTGAAGCCTCGACCGTAGATGTTTACCGTTTTGCGAATTTCTTGCTCTCGTTGCGTGACGATTCATTACTACCAAGAATTCAAGGTCTGATTACTCAATTGAACACAATTAATGGAGGAATTGTTCAATCACTGGACCTTAGTTTGCGTTACGACGAGCGGATGGGGGTTCAATCAGCCAAGGTTGATACGGTTGAAAAATGGATGCAAGAAAGAACGACGAAAGACGGTGAGGTAGATGCGGGTGCAGCGCTGGTAGCAGGAGTTAAGTTGATTAACGAAGGCTTTGTAGAGGAAGGGTTGCAATGGATTTCCAAAGCTTATCTGATTGAGCCAGAGCGAAGATTAAGAGACTACGTGCTCGCACTGAGCGCTGCGAAAGAAACTGAAAAGTGTGTTGAGATTTGCCGCAAGCATTACGACGAATTCAAGGACACAACTTCCATTACCTTCCTCGCTGAAGCACTGATGATTGATCCGGAACAGGTCGATGAAGAGGTGAACCGAGTGCTCGAGGATGCAGTTGTTAAGCATGGAAAAGATTCGCAGCTTTTAGAGAGTGTGGCCACCCTGCGAATGCTTCGAGAAGAGTACGGGGAAGCAATTCCCTTGTTCAAAGCAGTGCTAGAGGCGAATCCTTTTAAAATCCGTTCATTGAATAATCTGTCGATGGCGTATTCTCAGGTTCCCGAGCGAGCGGCCGAGGGCCTTGTGCCAATCAATTTGGCGATCAAATTCGCCGGTGAGGTGCCTGAACTATTAGATACCAAGGGAACCGTACTGCTTGCGGCGGGGCGGTTGGATGAAGCTCACGAGTTGTTTCGCGAGTTGGTCGCAACTTCCTCCGAGCCGCGATACCGGTTCCACCTTATCCTCACGCTCTTAGCACAGGGTAAAACAAGTGAAGCCGAAGAGTCATGGCAGGATTTGGAATTGGAAAACCTTAAACCTGACGGGCTGACGGCAGCAGAGAGGCTGATATTAGAGCAGCTGAAGATCGATTTTGCCCCCACGCCGAAAACATCCTAGATGCGGAACGTTGGTCGACCATTATTTGGAAAGCAACATGTCAACCGAAAAAAAAACTCCCCGATTTCGTCTGCCGCTCGCGATCATGCTTGGGCTGACACTTTTCTCCGGAGTCGTCCACGGTGTCCTGGACGGTCGCTGGTCCCAGCCCGAAAATTTGATCGCCGTGGGGGCACAACTACAGGAGGTTCCCGAACGATTTGGCGATTGGGAGCTCATCGAGCGGAAAGAACTCGCAGAGAACGCTGCCGAATTGTTGCGATGCTACGGCTCGATCGTAGGTGTCTATAAAAACCAAAAGAACGGGGTGCTGGTTAACGTAGCGGTGATGTACGGTCCGCGCGGACCAATTGCGGTTCACACCCCGGAGATCTGCTACGACAGTGTTGGTACGGAACAGGTGGGGGCGACGAAGCGTGAAACCCTCGTAGCCGCTACCGAAAGGCACGGCTTCTGGTCGGTGCAATTCGCCAAAGAGCCATTCCCCGATCCAAACCTTGAGGTTTGGTACGCCTGGAGTGACGGCGGAAACTGGAAAGATAGCGATTATCCGAGGTTTTGGATGACGGAGAATTTGTACAAGATCCAAGTCGCCGGCCCTGTGGGCGATGATCAATGGCGTCCAATCGCGAGCTTTCTCGAGGCGTTTGTGCCCAAGCTTCAGGAGCGGATCTGAGCCAGTTTCCGGCCGTCCCAACGTTTTACAGGGTTTTTATCGTTAAAAAGGGTTCATCCAAGATTCTTGGGCGTTAACCGAATTCAAATCTTATCTATCTAGTAGCGATCAGCTAGCCCGTTCGGGCTGGCGATTTGCCAAGGTTTCATTAGAAAATTTCGAATTTTTGATCATACTGAGTCCTAGCATTCGCAACTTGACGAACTTCTCAAAAACGCTCATGAACTCATCTACTGTTTATGCTGAAAGACTTTCGGCAGGGCCGAATCAGCATTATCCCGACGAAAAGCTCGATTTTGACGTATCAGCCTCAGCTTTTCAGCAAACTGCGGTCGTGGTGACGAATCCCAGCTTTTTTGCGATGAAGAACTATTTCGACAGAGCGGCAGGCATCGGTTTACTCGTCCTCACTGCTCCGCTGACGTTGGTCTTGTGCGGTGTCGTCAAGCTAGCATCCAAGGGCCCCGGTTTCTACCGACAGAAAAGAGTTGGATTGAACGGCAAGGAATTCGACATCGTAAAGCTCCGCACGATGATCGTGGATTCAGAACCGTCTGGACAAGCGGTTTGGTGTGTGAAGCGAGACCCGCGGATCACTTGGTTCGGGCGAATCCTTCGGAAGACCCACCTGGATGAACTGCCGCAACTATGGAACGTTGCAAAAGGTGATATGTCTTTGGTGGGGCCACGCCCAGAGCGTCCCGAGATTTGTGAAAAGTTAGCCGAAAAGATTCCGGGGTACTACGATCGAAATCAAGTGAGGCCCGGCGTAACGGGATTATCTCAAATTAATCTACCGCCAGATGAGAGTTTCGCGGATGTTCAGCGGAAGCAGATTCTGGACCTTTGCTACATTGAAGAAGCCAATTTCTGGTTGGAGTCGAGGATTCTCGCGGCGACAGGATTAAGAATGATTGGCCTGCGTGGCGAAACGGTGATGAAAAGTATGCGATTATGCCGCGTTCACCTGCTACCCAGTAAGTCATCAATGCAGGAATCGCGAGAAAATGAACCAAGCTTTGCCTACTCCGGTTCAGTGAAACCGCGATAGGTCGGTGACACGATTTTGGTAGTGACTTCGATTTGCTCCCTGTCGCGCTAACTGTATCCTCGCCTTTTGAGTTGATCCTTGCGTTGAGAGGTTGCGACTCATGGTTTTGTCGAGAAAAACCGTGGGGGCGGTTGCCGACTGAAGAATTTGTAATGGATTGCGTCAAGTTTTCAGTGCTTGTCGGGGTTATTGAGCAAGACTCTCCTCATACGACTTTTCGCCGCTCTCGTTCCTCGGCAGATCTTTAATGAAGAATCGCTGTATGGAGGCCAAACTCTCTCGTGGCACTTTCCGATTCCATCCCGAACGCCCTGACCGTTGACGTAGAAGACTACTTTCACGTCTCTGGTTTTGCTGACCGCATCGCACGGAGTGATTGGGGGCATTATGAGAGTCGTGTCGAAGCGAGCACAGATCGATTGCTTGACGTTTTCCAGGAAAGTAACGTTCAAGCGACATTCTTTATTCTCGGCTGGGTTGCTGACCGCTACCCTAAATTAGTGCGTCGAATCGCCGCGGGCGGACATGAATTGGCGAGCCACGGCTATTGGCACCAACTCGTTTACGATTTGACTCCCGATGAATTCGCTCAGGATATCAGTCGCAGTAAGGCTGCGATCGCCGAAGCTAGCGGAGTCGAGGTGACGGCGTACCGAGCGCCCAGTTTTTCGATCACGGAGAAGTCGATGTGGGCCCTCGATATCTTAGCAGAGCAGGGTTTCCGGGTGGATAGCAGCATTTTTCCCATCAGCGGACATCATCGTTACGGTTTCCCTGGCGCACCGAAGGAAATTCACGAAATCGAGACAGCAACCGACACAATACTTGAATTTCCGCCCTCGGCATGGAGTCGCGGTCGTGCTCATGTCCCAATTGGCGGTGGATATTTTCGACTGTTTCCGCTGAAGTTGACACTCAAGGCGATCAATGCGGTTCGACGTGAGGGGCGGCCCGCGATGTTCTATACACACCCGTGGGAGTTCGACCCGGATCAACCAATTGTCGATGGAATCGGTTGGAAAAATCGAAAGCGGCATTACATTGGACTCAGGCGAACCAAATCGCGAATTGAAAAAATGCTCCTCGCTTTTCGTTTCGACACAATGTCAGCGGTTCTTTCCACTGTTTTGCGGGGTGAACTCAAAAGGCAAGAGCGAGTCGAACAATTGAATTGATGCATCGAATTAGCGCCGATTTTTCGGCCAATAGCAGTTTTCCGCGCGAGGTTTTCTGCAGCTTGTAGTCGTCATAACTGGCTCGCAAACTTCCGTTTTCGCGCAGACTTGGCCTGTTGATGGCCGTTCTTCGCCAAGCCCGACTAAAACTAGATCATGAATCCTTCGAAGGTCCGCGGATTTGTGGCACCCAATGGCACGAAGTGCGCGCCCCCGTTGGTACCTTTCACGATTCTTCATACATCCCCTGAATCTCACCCTGGCTGCGACGCCTTCTGAGCCTTTTGCAACAGACCATGACACCCAGCCTAATCCGGTTGATCAGCGAGCTGTTTTTCAGTGAGACGTTTTTCAGCGTTCCCAGGTATGCACAAGTTGAATTCGCATTGACGCAAATCAAACAACGGCACGTGTGATGGCTCACCATTCTGCACTAATTGTTGCGTCAGAATTTCCGCCGATTCAACCGGCGGGCATTAACCGCACGCTACGCAATACGAACTACCTTCCTGACTTCGGCTGGGAATTGAGGATGCTGACACTACCCGAAGATTCGATTCCTGGATTGTTGCCGAGAACGAGCGGTGATCGTGCGGGAAAATGTTCGAAGGTGTTTTCCGTTTATCGCCGTTCCGGTCGTGTTCCGAACAAAAAGTTCAACGACATTTTTGGTCGGAAAAAGAGAACGCTCACCGCATCGAGCAAACACACGCCGGCGGATATCAAGGCAAGCTTGGCGACGGTGCTATGGTCATAACGAAGTATTCAATGCCAAAGAAGAGCCTGGGCGGATTGGTTCAACGCCTTGAGAATCGTATTGCGATGCCGTGGCAGCCCCTGGATCGTTTGGTGAGTTGGGTTTCCCCAGCGACCAAGTTACGTATGCAGGCTATCAGAAAATATGACACAGATGCGATTTACCGTTCCGGGTCGCCATGGTGCAAACATTTGGTGGCTGGTAATCTTGCTCGCGCGATACGGGGAGCGTTGGGGCGTCAATTTTTGCGATTCTTCTTTGGGAAGAAAATTCGGCCCGCCCTTGGTAATGGTATAAGCCAAGCGATGGCTCGGGCACGCTCGATCAGAATACCAAGGAATACTACATTCGCGGGCGATTCGTCATGCGTGACCGGTCGCGACAAACTGACTGCGGGCATCATGCCTCTTTCGAACGATACCGCGCTGCTTGCGAAAACGCCCGCCAAGCTGCTCGGCAAATTTTCACTTGTAAGTATTGGTGCCGTGAATGTCCGAACACGTTGTCAGGAAATTCTCAATGGGTGTGGCTTTGTGTTCCTGATAAAAAGACTTTGTTGTAAAGCATTCGGGTCGCCAAATTGCCTGGAGCCGAACCAGGGCAGTGCTTGCGAGGAAATAGTAGGTTCGCCGAGTTCTCGAATGCGTTTTAGAACAGAGTTGATCGTTAAGGATGGCGAAAGTCCTTGCAGCGATGGGTATGGTTGGTGATTAGCATAACCCTGATCGTTTGGTGCTTACTTTTCTTGGGGCTTGCGTTCGCCGCCTTCATAAGGCCAGTGTACGCCCTGGCACTCTACATCATGACTTACTTTTTATCACCTCATTTATGGTGGTGGGGAGATCTGATCGAAGCGTACCGGGTTAATCTCTTCAGCGCGTTGCTGCTATTGGTTGTTTCCTTCAGAGTACCTAGTCCGACATTGTCTGGCCGTTATAAGACGTGGCTATGCGTTGGTTGCTTGATATTCGCCAACATGACAATCGTACACTTGTTGTTCGGTGACGCTGGCGGAGCTAGCTATAATGCGTATATTGCTGAATTAAAATTTTTATTATTCACGTACCTATTTGTTCGAGTCGTTCGCACCACCGGTGATCTGCAAGTTGTGGTTCTTGCAATTGTCCTCGGCGCTGGCTATCTGGGATACGAGTGCATCATCAACGAACGGGGGGAAATCGAAGCGAACCGTCTCGAAGGAGTCGGCGCGCCCGGTGCGACGACTGCAAACCATTTTGCTTCTTTGTTGGTTAGCATCTTGCCTCTTGTAACCCCCCTTTTGTTGGCCGGTCGAATTCCGTACAAGTTGGCGGCGATTATTTCAGCCACACTTATCCTTGACGTTGTGCTGCTGTGCAATAGTCGTGGCGCATTCCTGGCTGCGATAATGTCGGTGTTCGTATTTATCTTCTGCGCGCCGAAAGGGTTGCGCGGAATCGCTTACCGATATCTTGCGGCTGGGCTAGTCGTGTTGTTCCTGCTTATGGGGGACACCCGAATCATTGATCGATTTATGACATCTTTTGCGGGCAGCGAGGAGCGGGATGATTCGGCTCAGTCGCGAATCGAGTTTTGGATGTGCGGCATTGAGATGCTCAAGGATTATCCACTTGGCGCAGGGGGTAACGCATTCAAAAAGACCCATGGCCACAAGTATCTAGGTTCACTTAACACCGACCAGCAGGCACGTTCTCTCCACAATGGTTTCCTTCAGGATGCGACCAGTTGGGGTATACAGGGACTGTTTTTGCGACTGCTTTGGTTCTATTACGCGATCCGGATGGCGTATGACGCGAGACGCCAGAAAATGCGGGAGAGCGGTAAGTTCTTGTTTGTGACGCAATTAGGGGTTTTGACAGGGTTGGCAGCGTTTCTAGGCACAGCGATGTTTACGAGCGTTTTTGATGCAGAATGGGGGTTCTGGCTAGTTGCTTTGGCGGTCTGCTCTGCCCTGATTTATGAATATGAAAACAACGACAACGAAGCCAGCATGCCTGCACCAGTGGAACACCTTTCCTTCGTTGCCCAGCCCTCTACCTTGCCTCATTAAGGCTGAATCTAGATGCCTTCCTGTTTAATTGTGGCGTCCCAATTTCCGCCCATGCGTTCGGCAGGCGTGTTCCGCACTCTGCGATTGACACGTTATCTTCCTGAATATGAATGGTCGATTCATGTGCTAACCATTGATGAAAACGCATATCTCGCCGGTACAAGCAAGTCGCAGGATTTGCTTAGAAGGGTTCCGGCCAATGTCTCGATTCATAGGACCGTTGCCAAGCACCCTTTGGAGTGGATAAACGGAGTGAGAGATTGGTACCGTGGCGTCGCGCAGAAGCCACGACAGTTCGCTCCGACTGCAACAGTAGGGGCCACTTCAACAGACGCCACAGCCACGCGAAGCAAACCCAAACGCCAACAAAGCCTAGTGCAACGGATGAAAGACGGAATCACGGTTCCGCTGATGACTCCCGATCGTTGGATTGGTTGGTTACCGTTCGCGGTCCGAGAGGGCAAACAGATACTGAATCGTCATCCCTTCGATTTGATCTACAGTTCCGGCCCGCCATGGACCAACCACCTTGTGGCGCATCGTTTGTCGCAATCAACAGGAAACGCATGGGTTGCTGACTTTCGTGATCCATGGTTGGGCAACAATTTTCGTCCTCAGCGGCAAGGTGACACCTGGGTTGGTCGGCGACACCAGCTTTTGGAAAAACGGGTCATCGAATCGGCGGACGTGGTCGTCGTGAACACCGATCGTGCATTTGAATCCGTGGTTGATCGATATCCGGACATGAGGCCTGGCAAACTTCGTGTAATACCCAATGGATATGACCCGGCGGACTTTACTGAATCGAACAACGACGATTCCTCGCAGGCAGTCTTGTCGGATCGAAAGCGGCCAATGAAATTGGTGCACGCGGGCGCGTTTTATGGCAAGCGGAATGTTGATTCGCTGATTATCGCGGTTGGTGAGTTAATTCGTGATAAGCAAATATCGGTATCCGATCTTCGGATCGATCTGATTGGCGCGGGCCGCTCCAACCGGACTCATGAGTCTGATTTAATTAAAGCAAATGGGATTGAAGAAATCGTCAAGGTGCTGCCTGCAGTGCCACATGAAGAGTGCGTGGAGCAGTTAAGAAATGCAGATGTCTTGCTGCTTGTTCAAACAGATGCTCCGCTTTGCGTTCCGGGAAAGGTCTTCGAATACATCGCGATTGGCAGGCCAATACTAACCTTATCTGGAGAAGGCGCAACTGCCGATCTTGTACAGCATGAAAAACTTGGGCCGTGCGTCGATCCGCAGGATATGGAGCAACTCAAGTCTCACTTGCTGGATTTGACACGGCAGCACCGATCAGCGCAATTAATGTGTAGTAAAGGAACAGCGAAAGAAATCTACAACGGGCGCAGTCAGATGGTTTTATTCGATTCGGCCTTTAAAAATGCAATTGACTTTGCATCTAACCGGTCGATGAAGGCAGTTACACAGTGATTGCGCATATTGCGATTCCTGTTTACAGCGATCGAACCCGCATTATTGGCAATTCGTAAACCAAGTCGAGCACCCCGAAGCATTAATCGACATGTTGAAGCAATTGTCTTCAGCCAATCCAGGATGTGGACCATTAACCACCCGTTCGATTCGAGCAAGACGCACGCAGTCAGCTCTGCCGGATTACTGCTGACAGTCAAACGCTTCGCGGGCAAAGATGCCCGGAATAAAGACTCTGGCACCGTCCAGTTGCGCTCGCAGGGAGAACCGTCGCTGCTGCTGGAAATTGAAAACATCGAGGTGTTTATCGCTTGCTCGGACCTTGTGTAAATTCAATGATTCACAAGCAGATCAAGCTCAGTTGTCTTCGCATGGTTTGCCGCCATCGAGCGGGAAGGATTCAGCGGATCGGTAGTGCGGGCCCATCGAAATTCGACGGGCGTTGCGAAGTCAAGCTCCCCGGCATCGCATAAAAAAACGAGGAGCGAGCGAGAGCTGGTATACAACAATGCGAGAAGTGTGAATTCGCGATGATTAAAATCACATTCGTGGTGCATTCGCTGCAACCCGGCGGTATCGAGAGGTCGGTCACGCGTATCGTTAACGGCCTCGATCGAGCAAGGTTTTGCCCCGCCATTATCTGTCTCGACGGCTCTGGTCCAGCGGCGAATTGGCTAACGCAAGAAGTTCCGATCATCGAAATACGAAAAAATGCGGGAAATGATCTTGCTGCAATCCGACGAATGGCTCACGCGTTACAGGAATTGGGGACTCACATAGTTCAGTCGCATAACTGGGGGACATTGGTTGAGACCGTTTTTGCAAAGAAATTTTCGCGATGTCCACTTCATGTCCATGCTGAACGCGGAACCGTACTGGGGTTGGTCGAGTCGGGCGGTTTCAGGCACTGGCTTCGCGCTCGTGCCATGTCGCTTTCCTTAAGTCAGGTCGATCAAGTGGTGAGTAATTCACGCACGGTTGCTGATCGCGTGCATCAACGTTGCGGATATCCTGTGGAAAAAATTGCCATCGTTCCCAACGGCGTTGCGGAAATAACTCTCCATAACCGCGCTGAGGTGCGTGATGAAGTCCGGAGCATGTTGGGCCTGGAAGGTCAAAATGTGTTGCTTGGAAGCGTCGGACGTTTGGCGGAAGTTAAGAGGTTTGATCTGGCTCTAGCCGCTTTTGCTGCCGCCTATTCAGACGAGGAAACTGCACATCTGGTGCTTGTCGGGGATGGGCCTGAGCGAGATGGGCTGATACGAGTCGCCAGTGAGCTGGGAGTCCTCGAAAGAGTTCATTTTGCTGGGCACCAAGACGATGTCAGCCCTTGGTTGGCGGCGATGGACATCTATTTCAATTCCAGTCGGAGTGAGGGCATGAGTCAATCGCTCATCGAGGCGATGGCTGCTGGTTTACCAATTGTTGCGACCGACGTTGGTGATTCAGCGTACGTTCTCGGAGATGCTCAATTCGACAAGGCGGGGATCTGCGTACCCGCCAATGACACACAAGCATTGGCGGAGGCTTTCCGGAGGTTTTCTTCAGATCTTTCATTCAGAAAACGGTTGGGTTTACAATCGATGTCGCGGCATCAAAGATTCTTTAGCGAGGAACAACTCCTGGCTAATTGCCAAACGTTGTATACGCATTTAGTCGGCGATTCTCAAACCAGAAAATTGAGGAATTGAACACGCGTTTCATCCCGCGGGAAGTTGAATGCAATCCAATAGCCCACTCACTTCAAGTCCGACTGCTACGATTTGGCCATTGTGTGGTCGAATTTTCGTCAGAAATGTAGCACCGATTGAGGATTGGCGAAAATGGAACGAAGGTGATTCTGAAGCGTTTCTTCGTCCGTCGTTTGCCTGCAGGCGTCCTGAGAATCAAAAGGGGAATGTTTCAATAACCGTTCCTGTAGTGGTGGCGTGGTGAACCGCAGCGTCGGATCGAAAAGTTGCGTATTGAAACGGTTTTGGTTCACCCGGCGATATTTCGCACGGTGGGGATTTGTGAAAGCGTTGGTGAACAACTTTCCGTTCGTCGAAATTGGAAATCACATATTCGGCAACTGCTGTTTTAAGCCATTGCCTCTAGTGGGCGATTCCATAATGATTCTCGCGCGGACTGCCGGTGAATTTGCAATTCTAAAACGAATCATTGAGCATTCAGTTGCCGTACGGTTGCTCAAGGTCCATAACCTTTATGACAGTATCGGGAAATCGTTTTTTCGTCATGTCAGTCAGACTTGAATTCGGAATTTTGAATGCTTGATAAAGTTGAGCAACGTCTGAGCAGCGAACTTCGGCGTGTCGTTGTCGATGGGCAAGCGATTTATGAAAAACAATATGTGACGAATGACTGGGACACGGATTTGAACGTCATTCGGCGGCGTGCCAAAGACGAGGCATCGCTGCTGCGTCAAATTGAACTCAGCGAGTTATTTGGCGATCGCTTAGGGGTTGTGCGGGTCGCCAGCGCAGATCCTTCGTCCGGGACGATTGCGACACATGAAGTACCGGGACGTACGCTGGACGAGCTGATCATTGGTGGAGGGGCAGAACGCAAGAAGCTACAGCCGTGGTTCTTGGCGGGACGCTGGTTGAGACAGTTTCAGTTACTGCCGATGTCGCGCGACCCAGCAAGTTTCGAGACGATCCGGGATCCGGTTCAAATGCGAGACTATTGTGATCTCAGATTAAAATCGCTTCTTGAACTAGGGTATGGTTGGCCAAAAAAGGCTACCCGGGAGTCCACTTTACGCACGATTGAACGTCTGCAGAACGAAGTTCCCAGCGGTGAATTTTGTTCTGTATGGGTGCATTCTGATTTCTCGCCGGGAAACCTTTTATGGGACGGTCACAGGCTCACCCCCATCGACTTTGCCATGGTGTCCGGTGGCCACCCTTTGGCTGATGCGACCTACCTGATCCACCGAGCCGAAATGAATCGAATCTATCGACCTTGGCTGAATCTACCTGTCGAATCTATTAGAAATGCCGTTCTGAGTGGGATTGGAATGCCGGACGCTGATCAATCTCCGGCATATCGCTTGCTGATGATCAAACATCATATCTGCCGGCTGCATACCTATGTCCGTCGACCCGCCCGGAATATCAAGCAAGCTTGGCATGACCGTTGGGTTCGTACCATCCTGCGGCGTAAACTAGGACAGCTTTGCGAAGCATAAGAAGAATCGCTAGGTCCGATGAAGGCAGGACCTACAAGAAGATGAGCAGCGAAACGATCACAACATGACGAAAAAAACGTGCTGAAGTGATTCGGAAAGCAAAGTGTAAGCATGCAAAG
>JARGNK010000260.1:0-2438 GCA_029213145.1 Rubripirellula sp.
TTTTTTGCCCCATCCCCCCAACGTCGCTTGTGTTGGAGCCCTGGGGCTGTTCGCTGGATGCTATTTGAGTGGCCGGAAAGCCTATCTGGTCCCACTCGTGGTCATGCTGCTGAGTGACTTGGTAGGGGAATTTGCGGGATTCTCCGGAATCGGCCTCTACAATTCACTGACGATGGCTTTCGTCTATGGCGGCTTGCTGATGACGATCCCAGTCGGGCGTTGGATGCGATCGTCTCAGACGAAGCTCCGTATCCCAGCCGGCGCTCTGGCTGCCTCCTCAGTCTTCTTTTTGGTCAGCAACTTCGGAGTCTGGCTTGGTGGATGGTATTCGCTGAGCGCCGCAGGATTAATCGCCTGCTACGCCAACGCAATCCCCTTCTTCGGATACACGATCGTGGGCGATCTTGCCTTCACGTTCCTCCTGTTCGGCGCCTATGAATTTTCCCGCAAAACGGATCGCAACCCCGCATTGGTACCGGCCAAAGCGTAGTTAGCCGAACTGCAACACCTGTCGAGCAGGTTGACACCCCAGCTCGACAACCACGGCGGCTTTCAGCACTGCCCGTCGCTCTATCGGTGACCTCGCCGCTCAGCACGGCTCGGTAAATTCCCGAATCCTTATTTGCTTCGCGACATTCATTCGCGGCGTTCATTCGCAGCACGGTTGGCATCTCGCGAATCTCATCACTCGGTCAGGGAAGAGCGATCATCACGCCAGCAGTTGTCGCGGCTTGGATGATGGCAGCATCGCGAACATAGGGCGGACGTTGAATGAAGCCTGGTACGCAATTTCCAGCGCGGTAGTATCCCAGCGTGTATTCGCACTTGTTTGCTGGCAGGATGGTCATCTGGTAAGGCAGCATGACAAAGTCGCTGACGAATCGGGCTCCCGAAATTGCGGGCTGAAAACATCCGAAACGACGATGCCCGTGCCGCTCGAGCATACGATCCTCAAAATATCTTGGATTGGAAAACGTATTCGGTGCTTCCCACTCACAAACGGACCAGTTCCAATCTGGTGACCGATCGTCTCCCGTTTCAGCCAGTTGTTGCGGGGCAAAGGCTTCCTGCCTGATTCCAGGCGGAACTCGTCCGTTACCGACATCCTTGATGGAAGTGGTTGGTACCCTTAGTTCGGGCAGATTAAATTTTCCGTCTTCTACCTGAGGCAACGCCGACTTGTCATAGCTAACTCCGCCGGCGAGTGACGACGATTCACTAGGGGCAGAATCGGACGACGCCTCTTTCGACAACGCTCCCTGCGGTTCTGCCGCTACCAAAGGAGTCGTTGTCACGGCGAAAAGAGCCAAGCAATACCAGCTCTTACGAAGAATGCTGCGTTTAATCATCTGTTTGCCATCCATTGCAAAACGTCTACCCAAGAATCCGAAGAGGGCTCATTGTTAAATTCGGGAATTCGTAGCGATAAGGAAACAGGAAACCGAAACGACTGCACATTCGTCACAGAAGTTACAAGGCGGTGGCCACCCAGATGCCTCGGCAGAGCCGCCTCAATCAGGTGAAATACCGGTACGGATGCAAAAGTGGGATCATTGGCTTTCTTCAGCGCAGTATGCTTGTGCATGGGTGCTTCAGAGATTTGGTCTCTCAGTGCCTGACAAAACACGGAAAATTAATGGGCTGTACCATTCGCATTTTCTTAAACGCCACCACTTCGAAATCGATGAGCCGCAACACCCGAACAATTGAGAAGACAAAAATCTCCGCGGCGAGCGTTTATTTTCTTAAAACTTTTGACACGAAATCAAAATTAGTTTCAATCAAGAGAGTCTGACTGGGCCAAGCATGGCTCTCCTGAGCACCTCGCCGCAGGTCAATGACAAGATTGGGCTACACCACCGAACAAACCGTCGAACTCCTAATCCCGAAAACGATCGCATGACAGCTCAGGCCGAAGACGATCCTGCAAAAATGAAATTTGGTCAAAGCTTGTTCGTTTTGGCAGTTTTTTTTGGACCAGCATTTTTCTTCTATTCCCGAGGCGATTCAATCACGGCAACGCTATTCGCCGTAACAGGCGTTGCCGCGATAACGGGATATCGGGTCGGGGCTGCAGCAATCCTTTTGTTGTTGGCGACTGGGGCTGTCGCGCTTTGGACGTCTCCAAGCATCGGAATGGCATTTGAACACCACTTTTCTAGTTGGCTTGGGACGACAGGCCTGACCAATCGTTTCATCAGCATTCTTACAGTCATACTCGGGATGACAGCAATTGGAATCGTCGTGTCCAGGCTGATTGGGCGCGGGTTGGCGAAGAATAAGAAAACCGAATTAACCAATCGCTGGATTGGCTTAACACTGGGAGCCGCAGAAGGCGCCGCTGCGATGGTTTTGCTGCTAAGTGGAATCCTAATGATGGAACCCCGCGTGAAAGCGAGGGCTGCGTTGCTTGATCCGGAGGATCGCCGCGGTCACTC
>JARGNK010000260.1:2448-7437 GCA_029213145.1 Rubripirellula sp.
ATGGCACAATTCATTTTGCAAAAATCAGCCCAAGCCCGCCAAAGCCTGCTCGGCCCACTCCTGATTGAACACAATCCGTTCCGAACGATCCCGCCGCTAACTCGCTTCACTGAAATCCAAGACACCTTAGAAGCCCTGCAAGATCCGAATCAACTCGAACAAATACTCGACCATCCGTCCATTCGACAACTTCAAAACTCAGTCGAGCTACAACAAACGGTAGAGGAACTACAGGCCGACCCCGAGGTAGCTGAGATCCTTCAGGCTCAGCAACTCACTGGAAAGATGGCGCTGACATTGCTCAATCATCCGGCGATCCTGAAGCTAATCGATCAGCCAGGTTTTCTCGATGCCGCAAAGTCGGCCATCGACGAAATCCAATCTTCCCAAATCGATGCGCAGTGAATGAATCGCGCGGGTTGGAATCACCTGTCGCTACGAGTTTAGGTAAATCAATGCCTACCTAAGACCGCCCCAGAGATGCCCAATCTACCCCTCAAATCTCTAGTTCATCCACTGCTGCAGGATCGCTTCGACCTCCTCACCCTCCAACGTCTCATGAGCGAGGAGATTGTCGACGACTGCTGCCAAGGCTGCCCAGTGATCTTCTCGATCCAACAGTCGATAAAGACGCACCGATGTTTGCTCTAAATAGATCAGCCGCTTTCGTTCATCAGGGTAATATGGGGTCGCATCACGCCATGCGAGCTTCCAATCGGCTGCCCACTCGGCGACAAATCCAGGGTGTAGCGGCTCACCCCGGTGGATCATCTCGGCGACTGGTCCGGCCAGGGCAACCAGCACCGAATTCTCAGAGAGTTCGCGTTCGGTAAATCGGTCAAGCGGCCATTCTATTTTGATGTCGGCGTAACGCTCTGGACCGTCATCCCAATCGGGATCGATTGTCACCGAGCGAACACGGGCGCCCACATAAAACGCTACGAAGGCATGTCCTGCCTCGTGGTAGGCCGATACTTCTGACAAATCAACGCTCCTCTAGGGCGGTATTTGATGGATTGGACGGTCCCGGATAGGGCACTAATTCTCCACTCGCTTTGCTCGTCGGCATCTGTGCATCAACCTCGTCAAGGTACTCTCCCAAGACGGCGGATAAACGTGCCAGCACCTCGGGTTGCATTTCCGACAAATTGACCTGCTCTCCGAGATCATCCTTCAAATTGAACAGCTCATATTGTTGAGTCTGATGGTAGTACACCAACTTCCAAGCCCCCAAGCGAACCGCACTGGAAGGACCGATCCCGGGGCCCTTGGGTCCCCAGTGGTTGGGAAAATGCCACACCAAGGGGCGATCCTTGCGCTGCTCATCTTGCTCACCTCTCAATAGCTTGACGAAACTGCGACCATCGATAGCGCCACCGATTTGTTGCACATCATCAACCGACGCTATTTCCAAGATCGTGGAAAAGAAATCTTCAACAATGACAGGCTGGTGACAAATCGAACCGGGCTGCGTGACCCCCGGCCAGGAAGCAATCATTGGCACACGGACCCCACCCTCATGAGCCGAGCCTTTGCCACTCGAAAGTGGCTGGTTGTGTGTATGACTTGTTCCACTTCGGCCTTGCGCGCTCAGTCCACCGTTATCTGACATAAATAAGATCACCGTATCATCTGCCACTCCTTGCCGTTCTAGATTCGCCACAATGTCACCCAACGATTTATCCATGCCTTCGACCATCGCCGCATACATGGCTTCTACATGATCGACTCCTTCATCGCGATACGCTTGGTAGAAACGCGAATCCACTGCGAATGGCACATGCACCGCGTAATGCGACATGTACAAAAAGAAGGGTAAATCCTCCTCAATGGCCTGATTAACAGCCTTGTTCGCCTCGGTTGTCAGCGCCTCGGTAAGAAAAACATCTTTGCCGTGATACTGTTCTAAGTCGGGCACATCCCAAACCGGATCCCCCTTTCTCCACGCCGCACTAAAGTTCTGCTTTCCCAAAAAGCTGCCCGGCCCGCCCGCCGCATGACCAGCCACATTCACATCAAATCCAATTCTGAGCGGATCACTCCCAGGTGTTCCGATCGCTCCGAAATGAGCTTTACCAATGTGAATCGTTCGGTAGCCAGCTTGCTTTAGAAACGAAGGCAGAGCTTTCACATGGACGGTACGTTCAATCCCAGCATCAGGACTGATTCCATTCACATTCCAAGCTGGGAACGTAAGCGTCGGGTGACGCCTGTCGTTACTGGCATTCTTTCGCAAGGTCCAATTCGTCACACGATGACGAGCAGCGTTCAATCCCGTCATCAAGCTGACTCGACTCGGAGAGCAAACACTACAGGCATACGCCTGCGTAAACTTCATCCCTCGTTTGGCAAGCCGTTCCATGTTGGGCGTTCGGTAACGCATATTCCATCGCGTAAGCTGGGTGTGGAACGGCTCGGATGTATCCTGCCAACCCATATCGTCCACCAAAAACAGCACCACATTGGGCTGTTTTTGCCGCCCTTTTAGGTGGTTAGCTGCAGCTTTGGCGATCGCAAGGTAGCCGTCAGCATTCGGATGGACACCATCGCTCTGGGTTAGCAATTCTGGACGATTCGCGAAGACAGAATTGAGTTCGAGTAAAGAGACGTTCTGATCCGCATGCTGCTTTGTCAACGTGCGAATCTGATCACAGAGCTTGAGTAGACGCGGCTTCCGTTCCGACAAATCCGCCACCCGCTGCTTCGATAATCCGGGAGTCTCAAGAACCATCGAAGTCGGAGTGCAAACCACGATGCGTGGCTTCGTATCCAACCTCGCCAATCGCTGAATCAGCTCCGAATAATCCTCGTCGAATCGCTCGATCTGTTCCCAGTTTTTTCGATTTTCACCCACCGTATCGTTTGTGCCCAATGAGATGATCGCGACATGCGGCTGAAACTGCTCCACCGCATCCATGACACGCCAAACATTCGGGCGGCCCGTTTTGATCAACGTCGCCCCGCCAATCCCAAAGTTCCGCACTATGAATTCGGCACCAAGAAGCTGCTGCAAGCGAGCCGGATAAGACTCCCTTTTCGCGTCAACCCGCGCACCAGCGGTAATACTGTCACCCAAGCATGCAACACGGATCGCTTCGTTTTCGGCGGCAAAAGATCGGTTAATCTGTGGCGACGCAATAATCGACGTCACGCAAAGCAAAAACGAAAGGCGTTGAAGGTGATTTATCATCTCACGAACTCATAAGTACCGAGTTTTGGATCGTTAACAAACACGGAATCCAAATTTACCGAATCATCAAGACACTCATTGTCCAACGAATCATAGAGATTCAACAAACGTCAACCATTCCTTGAATTCCAGCTTTGCAACTTGACGGCATTTGACCAAGCATCAACGTTGCCATTGGCCTGACAACTAATTCAAGAATTCCATCATGCAATCCCGACTCACATTGCGAACAACTCCATAAGCAAAACATAACCTTAGCTTGGGCGAAGCCCCCGTCGCATCACAACACAGACCGAACGGACTCTCGCACCTTCCGTCACGAAGCAGGCACGCTCTATCTCAGCCATTACAGAGTATCGAGATAACAAACACTAACTGCTTTCACTCGATCGGGACCAAACCTGCGGTGTCCATTGATAACTTTCCCAGCCATCTTCTGTACAACATTCTCGGACAAGCATTTTTCCATTGCTGATTTCGGAATAAAAGAACGCCTGCTTGCCGCCGTGAAAGTGTGCCGAATTATCGACATTGAAGACCGAAATCCCTTGATCACTACGGGTTGAATCACCATCCCAACGAAGCACGTTCCGAGCATGCGTGTGCCCGTGCAAAATTGCAACGACGTTGTAGTCGCGAATCGCATTGTAAAAACCACGAACGTCACAGGGATGCCATTCCCGATTCAGATTGGCAGGATCATCCGCCATGCAGTTGCGACTGTAACGGGCCAAGTCAATGTGATGCGTGATCACAACAGGGCGGCGACTGTCACCCACATGTGCTTTGAGATCATCCACCAAGAATTCAAGGCTGTTCATCGGCGCATAACGCCGACGCTGCGTCACTTCAGGAACCTGCCCAACCACGATTCCCAAGTTGACAAAATGAACTGGCCCCCAGTCCCATGAGCAATGCAAACCACTCGCGGATCGGCCAGTCAGCCCTGTCCGTTTTTGATTCCTCGCAATGATACCGTTAATTGCAATTCCCTTAGCTTGCGGACCATCGTGATTCCCATGCACCTCAAACGTGGGATACCGCAACCGCCCCGTCGCCTCTGCGATTCCAAAATCACTCTCGAATGCTTGCCATTCTGTTTTTTGCATCGCCTCCCACAGCTGACCATTTTTATCACCACTATCAATCAGATCACCCGCATGAATTACACCCCTCGGCATAGCAACGGTGCCACCTCCTGCTGCTGCCGAGATTGCTGTTCCCTGCAAGGTATTTAAGGTGTTGATCAATCCGGTGGTGATACGACGCGAGCGCTCATCAAGCTGGCCCGGCTTTTCTTTGTTCGCGAAATAATGCGTATCCCCGACCAAAAAGAACGCCACAGGATCGCGAGGCGGCTCTTTCCCAAAACAATTCCCAGTGGTCGCGACGGCGGCAGCGGAAGCAGCCAATATGTCACGCCGAGAGACGCTCGGGTTGCTAGTAGTGGGCAGATTCTCAGCCAGATTGGCGGGCGGGGACGAAGCTGGCGTTGAAACGCGTTTCATAGCACGGGCTCAGGTTGCTGGGATCGGATATCCACACTCGCTGAGCCTAGATCAGCAGGCCCAACGACGCAACTCGAAGCACCAGACGAGCTCGGTTCGAACCGCGTGACCAGCTAGCCGGGGTCACGTGACGAGCTGGGCTCGAACCGCATGACGAGCTAGCCGGAGCCGCCCGGAGAGCCTGAGCTTAAACGCCACACGAGTTCAGCCTGCAACTGCTGCCAACGCGTGTTCGTGCAGCCGGCGTTCAATCGCCAGATCGTAAAATTCAACAGCGAGGCAAAGCTGACC
>JARGNK010000261.1 GCA_029213145.1 Rubripirellula sp.
GATAAGGGCATCGTGTAGGGATGATCGGAAAACAACTGCATGCTGCAGTCATCAATTGCGGCGATCAATTCACCCATCGATTGAAAACGATCTTGCGGATCCTTTGCGAGCATTCGAAGGCAAATTTCGTCGATTGCTTTTGGGACGTCTGGCCGCAAATCCCGGATCGATGGTAGCTCCGATTCACGATGCAGCTTAAGAATCTCCAGGCTCGTTTCAGCTTGATAGGGAGGATTCCCGGTCAGCAAGTAATAGAAGGTGCAACCGAGGCTATAGATATCGGATCGATTGTCGGCCGAGGTGGCATCACGCGATTGCTCGGGGGCCATAAACGAAACCGTTCCCAGCACCGCTCCAAAGTTCGTAAGGTGATCCTCAATCTGTTCGTAAGAGACTGTGTTTAGATTCTTGACCTGCTGACGTTGCTGCATCAAACGAAATGATTCGTCGACATCGGCAAGTCCCAGGTCGAGCACTTTGACCAATTCGCCATTCGTTCGCATCAAATTGCCGGGTTTGATGTCACGATGAACGATCCCTCGGCCATGTGCGTAACGCAGACCATTGGCAGCTTGCCGAACGCAGTCAACCGCTTGCTCAACGCCCAGGGGACCATCTCTGTGAATAATCTTAGCGAGGTTTTCGCCTTGCACGTATTCCATGACGAGGAAGTGAAAACCCTCAAATCGGTCGGCATCGTAGGCGCGAACGATATTCACATTCTCGAGCGTCGCGGCGACCCGCACTTCACGAAGAAAGCGTTGAGTCTGCTCTGAAGAAGCAAGCAGATTCGGGGAAATCATCTTAATCGCCACGATGCGATTCATCGGCCGATGGATCGCTTTAAAAACCGTCCCCATGCCTCCTGTGTCAATCACGTCCAAAATCAAATACTTGTCAATCAGCAACTTCGGTTGCCCACGCAGCAATGCATCAGCCTGGTATTTTGTCAACTTGCCGGCCCCAACTAGCTTTGAAGCTACATGTTGAGGACTCGACGATGGATCTTCGTTCGATAGCTCTTGGTCTAAGACGCTGAGCTCATCCGCTGACAAAACTCCCACCTCAGCGAGCCTGGTCAGGAATGGATCGTCGCTCGTCACGACCTGTTGCTCGTTCGAGTTCAATTCGGGATCTGTATTGCCGCCAAACATCGTGCGGTCAATATCCCGCATCGCTTCATCCAAACGCTTCTCAAGCGGATCAATTGCCGGGTTATCGTATTGAACCAGGGATAGGACTTCAGGAATCAAGGCGATGTTGTCACCACACTGCTCGCGCAGCCAACGCTCACGCTGGGACATTGGCAGGTCCAGCACCTGCAGAAACAGCTCTTCAACTCGGTCGAAATCCTTGTCGTCCATTAGTCCTCAGTGCCATCATGGTGCGGGCTCAACTCACGATAAAGCCATGCTTTGGCGAAGCGCCAATCATTCTTCACGGTGCGAACTGATACGCCAATCTGCTCGCCAATTTCATCGCTGGTCAAGCCACCAAAAAATTTCAGTTCGACAACTTGGGCTGCCCGTGGCCGCTTTGCGGCAAGCACCTCTAATGCATCGTTCAACTCGAGCGTGTCCAGTAAATTGCTGTCTCCAACGAGTGATACATGTAGTGATCTTCCGCGGCCTTTTTCGCCGCCGCGTTTCTTGCTTTTTCGCTTGCGGGCATAGTCAACCAGCAACCGGCGGATAATCGTTGCTCCGACCGCCATGACCGTCGATCGATCATCCAAGCAAACATTCTGCTGGTCTAACAGTCGAAGGTAAGCATCGTTGACCAGTAGCGTCGGCTGCAGTGAATGCCCTGGACGCTCACGATCCAAAGCCCGTTCCGCCATTTGATGCAATTGCCCATAAATTGACGACCGCCAAGTGGCTTCTTCCGCTTCGTCCTCAACCAGATCCGCAGTGCCATTCATATTGGAAAAGGGCTCCTTCGCGACTTTTTCTACGTGCCTCCTGTTGATAAGGCTGAACTTACCCAGATTTGAGGCGATTGATTCACGAAAAAATAGACTGCAAGGTGCTTTTTTTTAGGAAAACGCTTGAAAATGCAATAATTTGTTACCCGAACAACGCAGTTTCCTTTTGCGCTTCGACGCACTCACCAGCAAAACAACACTTTCCCCAGTGTCCCCATGCCCCCGGTTTTGAAACGAGGCAAGAGCGACAGGGACCGTGTCACCTGGCCGAAATCTTTGCACTTTGAATCCCACGAAAATCCCACGAACAAACTCATCCTGACTATCAAAATTCGATTGTTAACGTGTCTTATTTGCCAATGCCGGGGCCTTCTGAAACCAACCGAGCTAATCGAATGGGTAACAGCCTGAACTAGTTACAGCACGGCTTCATTTGATTGTGTTGATGTTTCGGCTGCAGTTTGCTCAATGTTCGCGTTGCGATGCGGCTCAAATAGGATCGTTGACTACGCTGATGTCGTCGCCTTTCACCACGTTGACTTGTTCCCAACATTTACCGCTATCGCCAGTCCGCCACTCGGAATCCAACCTTCGCAAGCTCTGCATGGGATTGACCCGAGTTCGCTGTACCAGTCACCAGCGAAGGTATCGCGGAACACAATTTGTATTCGTACCTGTCTGGCGACTGCGTTTTCCACCAGCTACGCGTGTTGGTGCAAGGTAGCCGCTAGAGACGAATTCAAAGCCTGTAGCGAAATGTAGTTCGGCGGACGGCCAGACTCACTGACGTTGCCGAATCAGATGGCCTAAGCATTCGCGAACAAGCAATGTCGAAGGGACTCTGCGCGGATGTTCAAAACAGCTGTTGATGATGGGTCGTCCACGTTCGTGCTCGCCGCCAAGCCAGCGTGCTGACGATTGCTGCCTGGCCAGAATGATGATGATTGCCCCGGGGCGATTCTCAATGTCCTGGCGGATCGTTGCCGATCTGCAATACAAGCTGGCCCGAACCAGTGATTTCCTCCAGTCTAACTGGCCACAGCGGCTGTTCCATCGACGGCTCAGCCAGTGATTGGCAACGACAACTCGCAAAGAGTTGCGTTTTTTTCAGGGGCCTCGATGGGTTTTCAGGGGCCCCGATGGGACACTGCTTCCTCACTCGCGGGGCAATTCGGGCGAACAGGAGTGAGGCGTCGCACGATCTCGCAACACGGCAGCGATCCATGGCCTCATGCTAATTGCTGGCTTGTTTTTCGAGTTCGTCAATCAGTTTGCCAATCTCTTCAGCTTCGCCTCGCTTCAAATCACTCTTTTTCCGGTTCGTGTGTGATAGCCGGTAAGACTCCTCCATCAGTTGACTGTACTTCTTTTCCAAACTTGCCTTATCATTTTTGGACGAACCGAACATAAAGTTTCCTCAATCACGAGAGTGGTAGTTGACTGATCACAGGAAGGATTAGCATTTGTCAAGTTCATCGGATTTTAAGCCAACGCTGGACGCGCAGATTGTTGAAAACCCGGCCTGGGGCGGTTCACCTCTAAGATGTCCTGTTTAGTGATAGACTGCCAATCGCTTCCGGCAATTGACGGCCTCGCTGATTCTTACGGATTGTTATCCATGTCTTTTGGGTGATTGCTACGCATGTCTTTTTGGTGGAGGAGCAGTCCGCCGCAAGCTGAATCGCACTAGGCTCGTGCCTAATGTTAGGTAGTCGGACGAAAGTTCGCCGTTGGCGACTCGCGGTTTCCGCCGTTTGAGGGTAAGAATTAGCCTTCAGTCTTTGTTCCGCCGGCAGTTGTGCGTAAGGGAAGCGTTCCCCCACCACTTCGCGACGGGTGCCGTTCGGTTCGCTTCCTATCGAACTGATCGATAGCTGTTGCCCATTTACTTCGCCTAAACTCGGTCCTATGCAGTACTACAACCACCAGTTCAACGATGTGGAAGATTATCTTCACCATCGCGCCCCCTACTTGTTGGTCGATCGTATCATTTCGATCACAGAGGAAGCAGTTCAAACGGAAAAGGTGATCACGGGAAAAGAGTTCTTCGTGCAAGGCCACTTCCCAGGCGCGGCGATCTTCCCAGGAGCAATGATGCAGGAACTGAGCACGCAATCAGCTGGTATTTTGATTGCGGCCAATTTCAACCCGATGCCAGAGTTTAATACGCATGATCCGCACTTTAACAAATATGCACTCGGAGTCTTGGTGCGGGTCAAAAACGCGAAATTCAAGGGTTTTGCGAAGCCAGGTGATACCTTGATCACCGAAGTGTCCCTCAACGACCACACAGCGAATTTCTTTGACTTCCGAGCGACCATCCGCGTCGAAGAAAAGACCATCATGCAAAATTCATTTCGGCTCGCGAACGTCGATTCGGAGTTGCTGTACGATTGAGACGGTGATCCAATCGCGGTCGTCCGATGGACGCCAAGGTCATGTTCATTGGATGACTTGCGAAAAACTTTCTCTTGGCCAACGGCCCCTGTCTTCGCATCAAATTCTCCCCCGCACGATGTGTTTTGATTTTACCGGCCGCTTTGAAGGAGAATCTCCAGCCTCTTCCGAAATTGGCCTGAACCTCTCCAGAGGGAACTGAACCTCACCAGAGGGATTGGGCCCCCTTCAAAACCGATCCAGGCCTTGCCAGCGTGAAACAATAGCAGCGTAAAGCTAACTTTGGGGAGGGTCTTTCGATGTCATCAAAACTTTCACGAGACGTCTCGAAAATTCGTGCAGGCTGGAGCGAGCAGGAGCGGCGGGAACGCGAGACACTTGCTGGAGCAATGCAGCTCCAATTGCGAGCTCTCGTGGTCCTCTCGCAATTGGCGGCGGACCATGCCATTGTGGAAAAGCGGGAAATTGCCGCAGTCGCAAGCGCCTGTTGAGATAATTCCTGTGGAACACGCCTTGCACGATGAACGTCTGAAAAATCTCTCATACGCACGGGCCCGATTGTGGCTCGGGATGAGTGGGGTGGGAGCGATCGTAGTCGGCTCCGTCATCGCGCTGCTGCTCGATTTGCCGTCTCGTCTGTTACCAACTGCGACGAACGCTTCATGGGCCGATGCCGAAGCGATCGTCGCGATCGTCGTCGGAATTACCGCGGTGATGATTCCGATCGACTTTCTCGGTGGCTATTACTTGCCGACCCGCTTTGGCCGCATGGCGATCTCCGCCTCGAAGTATGCCGTCGGCTGGGTGAGCGGTGTGCTCTTGCAAGGTATTTTGTTTGCAATTTCTTTCGCCGCAATTCTGACTGCTGGTCGAGTTGGCGGACTCGGTGGAGCGATTGTTGCCATCTCCGCGATCACGATCGTTCACGTTGCGATCCAGGGCCGCTTGGTGCGTTTGATGACCGGCGGCCATTATGAGGTTAGTGATGACAAAGTTGACCGGGCAGCGCTGCGCGCAGCGGAGTGGGGATTGAAACATCGCCCAGTAACGGTAGCCCAGGCAGCAGACCCGGGATTCAACGGCGGGATCGTCGGACTCCCCCACTTTGAAACGGTCGTGCTACCGCGAAATTTTGTCGATCGGTTAACGGTCAATCAACTCGCTGTTGTCTTGGCGCGGCGGATGGTTGCGATTGATTCCGGTGGTCGAACCCGCGGAATCTTGCTCGCCGTTGGTTGGATCTTGGCGGGCTTCGGCTTGAGCAGCTTATTACCGGGTGCTGGTGTAACCTCCGTCGCCGAATTAACGACAACCTGCTTGGGATTCACCCTCTGGACTTTCCTCGGGCTTTTAACGCTGCCTACGGTGAGCCGTCAGGCATCGTATGCAATCGATTGTGAAGTCGTGAGACGCGGAGCCGAACCAGAGACACTTGCTGAAACGATTAGCATGTTGGATACATGGCAGGACGATGAACCCTCACGCGGTGCTGTGATTGAAACTGTTTTTCACCCGGTTCCGAGCGTCAACAATCGGAAACACATGCGTGAAAGCGGTTCCCCCTTGGCTTGGCATGCCGCCAGGATGACGCTGTTCCTGTCATGGTCATGTATGGGGCTGCTTTCACGGGCTGTTCATTGCAACGCGGGTCGGCCCGAACTCTGGACCATGCTGCCGGCCGATTGAATTTTTCTGCGATCTGCCTGCGAGGCATTTGCTCGCGACCGTAACAATCGCTCACAATCTTTACCTTCGTTCGTGATCTTTACCTTCGCTTGTGATCTTTATCGGGGCTGGTGAATGATGATGATTTGATTGGCGGACTTAACACTTTGGCCGGCGTTAGTCCCGGAACAGACTCGAGGAGGAACTCGGGGAGTTCGACGCAAGGCAACTAGAGAAATCAAGAACCTTGGCTATAGGGTTTTTGTGCAACTTGATTTCCCGACCAATTCGCACTGTCACATCGCGTCGTGACCCGTCAGCCGCCTGGGGGTCGCAAAAGTGACACGTTCACAATTTGCGCTGATTTCAATAAGACGCCTTGTTTCTGTTTGCCACGAGGTTTCTGTTTGCCACGAGATGCCTCGGTCCATTCAGATCAAGCTTCTCTCGTCAAATCCCGCACACGCTTGCGCCATGCTGAACCGAGAATGTTCGACAGACCCAATTCGTTTGCCCTCCGATTCGATTTTTTTGTTACAAAAAAAGGCGAAAAGCTGAATTGGAAAAGATTTGCCCGAAGTTGGCGTGGTCTTCGCCACAGACAGAGAGAGAACGGCCATCTCCCCAAATGGTAATGTCTGCCGACTGATACCACTGAGCATTTACTGGAATGTCTGAGCCAATGCTGGAATGTTCGAATGCAGGGTGCATCGCTGGCATGCAGAGCTGGGTAGGATGAACCACCAAGAATGTTGAATCAATAACATCCCAGAAATCGCAATGGAGAACTGATGCCTAAGGAAAAACATAGCGCACGCCAAACGATCTATATTTGCCTGGCGATTGTGGCAGCGATTGTCCTTGCGATTTTCTTGCCAACGACAGCTATGAAATTCCACCTTGGCGGCGAAGTTTTTTTGAACTTGCTCAAGATGATGGTGGTTCCGCTGGTGATGTCCAGTGTGATGTGCGGAATCCTTGGGATGGGCGATGTCCGAAAACTGGGCAAGCCCGGCCTCTACACGATTTTCTATTATCTCAGCACAACGGTCTTGGCTGTGGTTGTGGGGCTGGCGGTTGTGAACGTCATCCGCCCCGGGGTTGGCACAGTTGACGCTGAAACGATCGCTGAGATTAAGGGTGGGTCATCCGAAACAAAAGACAAGGTTTACGCTTTTCTTGCCGAAAAAGTGAAGGTCTCTCCGAGTGAGGTCGCCGATTTCTTTGGCGAAGAAGAAAAGGTAGAGCCGACGATCACAATGATTCTCGAAAACCTCGTCAAGTCATTGTTCACCGATAACCTGTTTACGGCGGCGGTCGAAACAAACTTACTACCTCTGATCGTGTTCAGCATCATTTTTGCGGGGATGTTAACGACGCTCGGCGAAAATGTGCAGG
>JARGNK010000029.1:0-22608 GCA_029213145.1 Rubripirellula sp.
TACTGTGGCACATGCCGCGACAGCGTTTGGAATTCGAACCGTTACGGGATCGCTTGCTGGTTGCCGCAGGGCGTTTAGATGACCGTGTTGGCGGACGCTCCGTGATGATCCACCAAGACGCCACCCGACGCGGGCTTTATGCCTACATTGACCGGGAGGATTTGCCGGGGTTACTTGCCAGCTTTGATCTCCCCAGTCCCGACGCAAGTCAGGCGCAACGAACACAAACTACAGTTCCACAACAAGCGCTTTATCTCATGCATTCCGCTTTTGCCATCCAACAGGCAAAAGCATTGTCCGACCGTGCGAAATCACCGTCCGCAGAGGCGGAATCCCAACGTGGAGATTCTGCGAATTCCACCAGCGACTCTCCGGCAAAAATCGCTGCGGATCGGATCGAACAAATGTATCGATTTGCCTTATCACGCGAACCGAATCAGCAGGAATTACTAGCTGCGCTCGAATTTGTTGATCCGGCTGCGGTGGAAAATTTTCGCCGTACGCAAGATGAAGATACGGCGGAACAACCACGCTGGCGGTTTGGTTACGGATTTTGGGACCAGCAGACGCAAGAGTTAAAATTCACCGCACTCCCACATTTCAGCGGTCAATCCTGGCAAGCGTCGAAGCAATTCCCTGACCCGCATTTGGGTTACTTACAGCTTTCAGCCGGTGGCGGTCATCCCGGTTCCAATGATCAAATCAACACAATTCGACGTTGGGTCTCGCCAATTGCCGGACGTGTTTCCATCAAAGGCCAACTCAAACATCCGACTGAAAAGGGTGATGGCGTATCGGCAACAATCATACATTCCCGCTCTGGCATTCTGGGCGAATGGACCGCATTCAACAACCAAGTCGAAACGACGGCAACAAGTCTAAATATCCAAGTTGGTGACACCATCGATTTTATTGTGGGATGCATTGGCGGGCCAAGTTTTGACAGCTATTCATGGGCGCCGACAATCGAATTGCTTGAGCCACGCGAATCGGATCAATCCTCGGTTCGCTGGCCTACGGGGCACACTTGGAATGCGTCCACTGACTATGCCGAGTCATCAAGACGCATCACGAAGAGTTCAAATCGAGAGGAATTGGATCCTTGGGTACAACTAGCACAAGTCTTGTTACTCTCAAATGAATTCGCATTTGTCGATTAAGTAAACCCTACCGACCTAAATACGCGAGAAACTCGGAACCGAACAATGGCTGAATCGTTGTCTGTTTTGGATCGACTGCCGACGACGCGACGCGACTTTTTGCGGCGTAGCGGTATCGGGTTAGGGACGCTTGGGCTTGCTGGTGTAATGTCGGACGATGCCGCGACCGCAGGCACCAATCCGATGGCCCCAAAACAACCTCAATTTCCGGGCAAAGCAAAGGCTGTCATCCACCTCTTTTTGAACGGGGGGCCATCCCAGGTCGATACGTTTGACCCCAAGCCTATGCTCGATCAATTCCATGGAAAATCAATTCCACTAAACCTGCGTACCGAGCGAGAAACAGGTGCCGCCTATCGATCCCCTTTTCAATTTAAGAAATACGGTGAAAGCGGCATCGAAGTCAGCGAACTCTTCCCTGAGGTGGGAGAAATGATCGACGATGTCTGCGTCATACGTTCGATGCACGCCGATGTTCCGAACCATGAACCCTCCTTGATGTTAATGAATTGCGGGAACGCCCAGTTTGTCCGGCCCGCATTTGGATCATGGGTGACCTATGGGCTAGGCAGCGAAAATCAAAACTTGCCTGGCTTCATCGCGATGTCCCCTGGCGGCTATCCGATCAAAGGTGCGGAAAACTGGCAAGCCGCTTTTTTACCGGGTGCCTATCAAGGTACCTACATCGACAGCAAGCACCAACAAATTGAAAAACTGATTGCGAACATCCGGAATACCGCAGGACTGGGGCGTAACGAACAACGGCGTCAACTTGATCTGCTGCAAAAACTGAATGCACAGCACCAACAGAAACGACAGCAAGATGCCGATCTCGAGGCTCGAGTACAAAGCTTTGAATTGGCCTATCGAATGCAAATGGAAGCGACCGATGCCTTCGATGTCAGCCAAGAACCAAAACATGTTCGCAATATGTACGGCGATTCCGTGCAGGCGAAGCAGATATTGATCGCGAGGCGATTGGTTGAACGCGGTGTCCGGTACATTCAACTCTGGCATGGTGCAGGCCAACCCTGGGACAGTCACGATAAGATCGAAGACAATCACCGCAGGTTGGCTGGCGAATGCTCCCAAGCCATTGGAGCCTTATTAAAAGATCTGAAACAAAGATCGATGCTCGACGAAACACTGGTGATCTGGGGCGGTGAATTTGGACGAACACCAACCGTCGAACTACCACAAGCCGGGGCAAACGCGGGGACCAACAGCGGACGCGATCATAATCATCACGGATTTACAATGTGGTTAGCAGGGGGCGGTGCCAAAGGTGGACACGTTCACGGCGCGACGGATGAATTTGGGTTCCAGGCTGTTGAAAATCGTGTTCACGTCCATGATTTACATGCAACCGTTCTACATTTACTCGGTTTCGATCATGAGAAATTGACCTATCGGTACGCCGGTCGGGATTTCCGACTCACCGATATCCATGGTCGCGTCGTTCACGACCTCATTGCGTAACGACGCTGCCCGCTCAGGATCAAATTGCATCACGCGATCCTGTCTAAATCTCCATCCGGTCACGAAATCGCCGGATGGTCTATCAAAAAACGCACCGAACACAATCGGGTGCCGAATATGCACCCCATGGTGTAGAATAGGAGTCTGCCAAACGCCCAGCCCGAAGACGGCAGTTGCCAGCGTCGTAGCAGACACGGCAAATTTCCAGGTGCAGCAACCGACGGACATTCACCGGAACTCAATTCATTCTCCGACAATTCCGGCGAACAGTCTGAGTCACCCGCATCAAGGAGTGGCGTTGCCTGCCAAGGAAGTTAGATAGCGGAACGGTCCGGCAACCGCGCGTGCATATTCATCCCTTCATCAATAAGCCCAAGTATTCACACTCTCTTAGCGAAACCCATTCGCCAACCCATGAAGCGAATCCGGTGCACCATGAATCAAGCCTTCACGTTCATCTTAAAAATGGCGATTGCAGTTACCGTCGTTAGTATGGCGATCGCGGAATCACCACAATCGCCGGTAGTTACTGAAACCGTCGATGACAAAAGCGAACAGCAACAGAACGGCAATTCGTTCCCGCCACCAAGCAGTGTGCACGAGGCCCGTGCCCGTGCGAAAATACTCCATGAGTTGATTCACGGCATGCTGCAGGTCGTTCACCGCGATTTTTTTGAGGAGGAGAATCCGCTGGCAATTCCATCCTCATCGATGGAGGATGTTTTTGTCGAAATGTCCCGTTCATTCGGGGTAGAAATCAAGTGGTTAAATGCAGGTACCGACGTGGTAAACGTCGATCACGAACCGGCAGATGAGTTTGAACGTTCGGCCGCCGACCGAATCCGCAAAGGCGAACCATTTGTTGATGCGTTCAATGGGGAGCAATATCAATACACTGGCTCGATCCGCCTGCCATCACAGTGCCTTAAGTGTCACGTCAAGCGACGCAACAGCAACCATGATCGATTCGCCGGATTGTTGATTTCGATGCCAGTCAAGGTACACCCAAAATCATCGGTGAAATAACATCCATCAGGCATTCGATGCGGAGGATGCTGGGACAGAATTCAGCCGGCCAACACGAATCCGACGCGTTATTATCTGCTTTTTTTCGTATGCCTTAATCGCTTGAACGAGAAACGTGACGCGCTGCCAAGCAAAGAAACTCGACGACTGCAAAAATTAAAAACAGCAGGATTTGCTCTCTTATATTCCTGCCAATTGCGAACGACAGCATTACGTTCATGAAGATCAGAAAGGCGTACGCGAGAAATTGTCCCACGCCGGGCAATAAGAAACCACCAATTGTTCCCAACAGAAAAGCCAGTCCCCAACTAACATTCGCAGCCACTAGATCGACTTTCGCCAGAAAGGGAAGCGAAAGCAAAATCGAAAGAAAACATAGAACGAAACCACCACATACGGCTCCAATGATACGGCGCAGCGGATTGGGCCTAGCCACCGAACGAAAGTTCAGTGGCTTAATCCGGTGGGAATCTCCGAACGGATCATCATTGTTTTCAAGCATCAGATTCATCGGGGCAGCGACCTGATTACCGCAAGTGATTTTCCAGGGTGACCGGCACCAAGAACATCTTGAAAGCTGAATCTACCCGTGTCGAGGAATGCGGGCAAATTCGTCAGCACCGGTGAAAGCGTGAAATACGGATTCTTCAGAGTGCCCAACAAGTTCATCCTGGCCCCTTGAATTTGGCTGAACGAGACAGGTGACTGAACAGCCATTTACAGAATTTAGCAGTTCGATCCGGTAGTGGATCAGCGGCGATAACCCAATTTCTTGGTCACGATGGTTCTGAGGGTGGGAAAGCTGCACAAAAGATGGCGAATTTTCGCCAACGGAGGGAAAAATAACGATTTCCAGAATTTGAATCGGGGACCATCAAAGGATTATTTTGCAGTGTTGCCTGCCACCGAATCAACTTCTCGTTTGTAGTTTACGGTTCAATGCTTAGAATCTAGGTATGTTTCGAATAGCAACCATTGCGATCCTGCTGGTCAACGTTCTGTTGTGCCCCATTCGCTGCCTTGTCTGTGATGCGGTAGCCGAGCAGGTCATTTCGATTGAGCAACCAAGTTGCTGCTGCTGTTCCGACGGTGCTTCGAACGAAATTGCGGACGACCGTCGCGACGAACAAATTCCAAATCCGTCGCAAGACTGCGTAGGTTGTTTCTGCACTGCAGCAGTTCCAACACAGCCTCTAACTTCCGGCCTAACAGCAGTTGAGCCGGTATTGCATTTCGACCCATGCTGGGGAAACCACGCGTCCATGCGGCGGCACGTGAGTGAGTTTCCTGATCCGTGGATTACGCTGCGATGGTCAAGCGGCGTGAACCGGCAAACCACCCTGCAGACGTGGTTGATTTGATCAGCCGGCTTCCGAAAAATGCTTGAACGTCCGTTGTCACGATGGGACGAGCGAGCACACATCAAGAAGCCCCCGTCAACCTTCATGCGGATTCAAAAACGGCAAGCTTTGCTTGGCGGCAAGTCGGTCCGGAAGAGGGATGGCACGTTGATTTCTCAAATTCCATCTGAACAGATTGCCCAGCCTCGCAGACCATGCTTTTACCTTGGGAATACGGTGTTCGCAATTTGGCCCGAAGGCCAATCCACTCGGGCTTAACGCTGCTCGCATTAACCACCGTGATCCTGCTCATTTTTGTGGTTGTCGGTTTCATTCGCGGCCTTGAATGCTCGCTTACCGTGAGCGGCGACCCCAATGTTACCCTTGTTTATTCTATGACCTCTGAAGAAAACATAGAGAACTCAGCGATCTCGGCTCAGATTCCCGATTTGCTCAGCGCAAGTATGTCGGCGACGGTCAAGCAATTCGGAATCGCGCATCATTCGCCCGAACTGTACTTGGGCACAAGAGTCACAATGGCCGAACATTCTCCCGGTCTTGGGTTGGTCCGTGGTGTCACCCAGTCTGCTCCCTTGGTACGGCGAATGGTGAGAATCACCGAAGGAACTTGGCCGCAATCAGGCGAAGTCATGGTTGGGAAACTTGCGGCAACCAAACTCGGTGTTCCCGCAGAAGTTTTGCAAATCGGAAATCAAATTGAGATGGAAGGCAAGTCGTGGAAAATCACTGGAAGATTTGCTGCCGAGGGTTCTTCCTTTGAATCTGAGATATGGTGTGACTTGTCGGACTTGCAAACGGCCACAAAACGCCAAGACCTAAGCCTGGTCGCCATGCTACTCAACGATCGAATGGCCGCGTCTGAAGTTGGTCTATTTTGTCTGGAACGCAAAGATTTGGAACTACGAGCGATTCGCGAGTCCGAATACTATCAAACGCTCCAGGAGCACTACCGCCCCGTCCGCATCCTTAGTTGGCTTATCGTTGGCCTTGTTGCGACCGCTGGAATATTTGCCGGTTTGAATTTGATGTACGGCGCATTAGCGGGCAGAATTCGGGAACTCGCGATGCTGCAAGTGCTGGGATATAAACGTATTGCGATTCTAGTAAGTGTCGTACAAGAGGGGCTTGTCCTTGCATCCGCTGCATCCTTGATAGCCGGCGGTTTTGCGATCTGCTGGGTCAATGGTTTAAGCGTACGATTTACCATGGGTGCATTCGCTCTACGAATTGACAGCCTCGCCATCTTTGTTGGATGTGCGATTGGTTTATTGCTCGGAGTCTTGGGCGCGTTGCCACCTGCGCTAAAAGCTCTTCACGCATCGGTGGCAATTAATCTGAAAGCCGTATAGAGGAATTGGATATGCGATTTTGCTTCTCCACAATGTTGATGGTCGGTCTTGCATTCACGCTACTTGGTTGCAGCGGTGAACAAACGCTCGTGAGTTCACCGGAACCGGAAGGGTCAATCGCTATTGACGCAAATCCTTACTTAGTCACAGCTGAGCCTGAAGGTGCGACACGCGTCGGCGTGGCGCGTCAATCGTTAGCGGACGGAGACTCAGCAACCTTGATCGGAATCATCGGTGGTTCCACCAAGCCTTTCGTCGAGGGATTGGCGGCGTTTACCATTGTCGACGAGAAGATTCCGTATTGTGCCGCAGATGAAGGCTGCCCAACGCCTTGGGATTATTGCTGCACACAAGACCAAGTCAAAGACAACATCGCCACCATCAAAATCGTCGATGCATCCGGCAACGCTGTAGCGGCTGATGCGCGACAACTGCTGGGAATCAGTGAACTGTCACAAGTCATCGTTTCTGGTACCGCACAGCGGGATGAACAGGGTAACCTGACATTGGCTGCAAATACCATTTACGTCAAACCGTAGTCATGTCGGCAAAGAGACATTTAATGTCGGAACAAATCGACCTCCAAGAACTTGCGATCACTGGCGATGATGCCGCAGTATCGTTCGATGCGGCAGAGCGTGGCCACCATCAGCATCCGCAATCACGCCGTCACCGGTGGTTCTCACGGATCGTTTTGCCTATTGGCGTCGTCCTGGGAATGCTGATGCTTCTGGTGGTGTCTGCCGGACAGCAACTGCTCCCCTCCCGGAATGTAACCGTCGTACCAGTTATTATGAAACGTTCTGCGTCGGTTCCGGCGGGACAGGTTCTCTTCCAGGCTCCAGGCTGGATCGAGCCACGGCCGACCCCAGTAAATGTCCCCGCTCTCGCAGCGGGCGTGGTCGAGTCATTGGAAGTCGTCGACGGCCAACGGCTTGAAGCAGGTCAACTCATCGCGAGACTCATCTCGATTGATGCGGAGCTCGCCGTGCGAAGAGCAGAAGCAACACTAGCACTCCGCAAAGCTGAGTATCAACGGTCCACAACGGAAAAAGAGGCTGCGAAACAACGGATCGAAAATCCGTTGCACCTTCATGCCAAGGTAGCTGATGCCGAGAGTGAATACGCTTTAGCCCAATCCGCCTTATCGCAGCTACCTTCCCAGATCCGCTCGGCGAAAGCGACGGTCGAGTTCGCCCAAAAAAGCCTGGCTGCGAAGCAAGCGGCTGGCCAGGGTGTTCCTGGCATTTCAAAACAACGAGCCGAAGCTAGTTTGCAGGAGGCCGAGGCGAGGCTGGATGAATTACAAAATCAACAACCAATTCTGCGTTCCCGCTCTGCTGCGATAAAACGAAAGCTGACTGCACTGGAAGAACAACGACGACTCTTGATTGATGAAAAACGGCAACTTGCAGAAGCGGAAGCCAACTGTCAAATCGCCGCCGCATTGAAAGAGGAAGCGATGGTACAGCTTCGACAAGCAAACTTGAACCTAACAAGGATGAATATCGCGGCACCAACAGCCGGTCGCGTCCTGAAATTGGTTGCCTCACCAGGGGATCGCGTGATGGGCATCGATGCGACTGCCGAGCATCGCAGTTCGACGATCATCACTATGTATGATCCGACGCAATTGCAGGTCAGAGTCGACGTAAGATTGCAAGATGTTCAGCAAGTCATTCCCGGGCAAGTTGTTAAAGTTGAAACGGCCGCGAGTCAAAAGGCCATTGATGGATTCGTACTCCAGACAACAAGCACCGCCAACATTCAAAAAAACACGTTAGAGGTTAAGGTTGCGCTGGTGGATCCGCCAGCTTCAGTGACTCCCGAAATGCTTGCGACAGCAACCTTCTTGTCAGCGAACTCGGCCACAACGCAACGCCCTGACGAAGCATCGACCCAACGTATGTATCTGCCGAGCCACGTCCTCAAGAATGATCAGGGCGGTTCCTTCGTATGGGCCGTCAATGCAAACAAACGTGCGGTTCAAAAATCGGTTGTAATCGGGCCCACAACGAGTGATGGGTTCGTCGAAATTTTGTCTGGCTTGAATCCGACTGACAAAGTCATCAGCGGCGACACGTCCGACCTGGTCGAGCAAAAAATCATCACCATCGACTGGGACACGTCCCAATCCCGCTTGGTACGCAACTGACCCACGATTTTACGGATTTGCGATGGCTCTGGTCGAACTCAGTAACGTCACCAAACAATTCACGAAAGGTGAACAAACCATTACGCCGCTCGATCAAATTGACTTGCAGATCGCGGAGGGTGAGTTTGTTTCGTTGATGGGGCCAAGTGGATCTGGCAAAAGCACCCTGCTAAATCTTGTCAGCGGCATTGATCGTCCTGATTCCGGCAGCATCGTGATCGACGGAACGGATATCACCCAATTGTCACGTGGAAAACTCGCTGATTGGCGAGCGGAAAACCTTGGCTACATCTTCCAGACGCACAATTTAATCCCGGTACTCACTGCCTACGAAAACGTTGAACTGCCCACGCTGCTGCTAAAGCAAACCTCGCAGCAAAGGGCGCGACGTGTCCAACTTGCGATGAATGCGGTTGGCCTCGGCGATCGCGTAAATCATTATCCGCGGCAGCTCTCTGGTGGACAGGAACAACGCGTTGGAATTGCACGCGCGATCGTCACGCATCCAAAAATTGTGGTAGCTGATGAACCAACGGGCAGCTTGGACCTGAAAACAAGTCGGCAGATTCAAAAATTGCTGCAAGATTTGAATCAGCAACTGGGGATTACCATGTTGATGGTCACGCATGACAACGAGGTCGCTTCGATTGCAACACGGCAGTTGCTGCTCAACCAAGGGAAATTCATTGATGGGCACACATCACCATCCGTTCGCAGGGAAGGTGGGGAAGCCCTTGGTTAAGTACATTCTGAAAACGCTTTGGCGACATCGCGCTCGGACCTTCTTGACCGTCTCAGGGACGGCAGTGGCGATGTTCGTATTCTGTCTCGTTGGCTCTGTACAGCAGGGCATGAGTCGCTTGACTGAAGACACGGCAGCAAACCAAAATCTGATCGTCTTCCAGGAAAACCGATTTTGTCCAGCCAGTAGCCATCTGCCGGAAGATTACGCGGCCAAGATCCAGAAACTCGATGGCGTCCGCGAGGTAATTCCGATTCAAGTCTGGACCAACAACTGCCGCGCCAGTTTAGATATTGTTGTTTTCAACGGTGCCGATCCCACCAAGATCCAAAGGCATCGCCCGTTAGTCTTGACCGACGGATCCTGGCAAACTTTCTCCAATCGCCAAGATGCTGCGATCGTCGGCCGGGGAGTCGCCAGCAGACGAAACATCTCGGCTGGGGATCAGTTTACCATCGGGAGTCTGTCGGTTTACGTTGCCGGCATTTTCATATCCGAGATACCGGCGGAGGAAAATTTGATTTACACCGACCTGCGTTTTTTGCAGTACACGAGTGGATTAAACATGGCCGGACTGGTAACCCAACACGAGGTGGTGCTGAATGAATCAGCCTCCCCCGATCTCGTTGCGTCAGAAATCGACGCTCTATTACGTTCGGGAGCAGTGGCGACTAAAACAAGACGCAAAAGTGCTTTCCAGGCGAGCACGCTTTCAGACCTGATCGATCTCATTTCATTTGCACACTGGCTTGGCTACGCAAGTATCGGCTTGGTCCTTTCACTCGTGGCAACAACGACGGTAATGAGTGTTCAAGATCGGATGAAGGAGTACGCGGTTTTGCAAACGCTTGGTGTCCGCCCAAGCGGAACAGTTAGCCTCGTAGTCGGTGAAAGTCTCTTTCTCTGCCTTGTTGGAGGCTGCGTGGGAACGTTCATTGCATCAATTACGTTATTCGTCGGATCCTTTGCAATTGGTGCAGAAGGAGCAACCATTGCTTTCCGACCCTCGCTGAGTTTGGCATTATTCGGTGTGGGAATCTCGCTGGCGGTTGGAGTGATCGCCGGCATTGCGCCCGCAATCCGGGCAGCAACCGTGAATATTGCAAATACCTTGCAGGACGCCTGATCTCGGCTGCGATTTGAACAGCAACGAACCGGCGACCCACTTCGTACAGCCCGCAATTCGGATCAAATGGGTGACCTACAGCGTGCCCCATTCGGTAAAACCAAAAGTCGCATTCTTTAACAACAAAGGTCTGGCGGCGCATCATCTACAGTGGTTTCCGTCATTCTCGACGGCTAACCGCATTCAGTGAATACAAGAACGCAACCCGGATCCAAGCCAATCTCAGCTTGTTCTAGCGGTTTTCAAAAAATACTCGCTCAATCCGCTGGAGGAAAATGTCCCTTCTATTTATTCTAGCCCCAGGTAGTCACGAACGCTGACGGCGTGGAATGCAACCATTTTCGCTAAGGTGATCTGACACCGACTGCTTTCGTCGATCGCTTCTGTTCGGCGAATCTAAGAAATACGGAACGTATAAATGCTCGATATTTTCGCATTAATCATTCTCTTGGTTTTGCTAGCCACGATTGTGGGAGTTTGGCTTGCCCTGGCTATGCTCCCAGGCCGGATCGCCCGACACCGCAATCATCCTCAGAGCGATGCCATAAACGTCTGCGGGTGGTTTGGTGCTCTCACGATGGGATTATTGTGCCCACTTGCATTTATCTGGGCGTATACAAACCCAAACCCAGAATGCAACGCAATCGATGCCCCCGAGAGTGAGCCAAGCAAATGATCATTTTTCTAACTCTTCTGTATGTTGGCGTCGTAGCATTGGCGATCAAAATTGGGATCATCAAGCTGAACCTTTTTTGGAAACTGTCGCCACTGTTGTGGATGCTAGGGCTGTTTGTCGCTCTGTTTTTGCCCATGCAATGGGGAGCACCGACCGGTACCGCAAATGTTTATCAATACGTCATTGAGATCATTCCAAACGTTAGTGGCGAAGTGGTGGAAGTGCCGGTCGAACCTCTGACACCCCTAAAGCGCGGAGACGTGCTTTTTAAGATCGACCCAGTTCCTTACAAGGCCAAGGTTGATCAATTAGAAGCACAACTGGCGGCTACGGTTCAAAATGTTCAGCAATTAGAAGCGGCCAGTGATGCAGCCAGGGCAACAGTCAAAAAGACCGAAGAAGAAATCGATATTAAAAAAGAGGAGATCGAAATCGCTACTACGCAGGTGGTAATTTCGGAAGCCTCCCGCCTTCAAGCTGATGCAAATCTCTCCAAGTCGACGAGCTTAGTCGCTGACCTTCAGGTTCAAGTCGATGCCGCAAAACGTGAGCTCGAACGCCAACAAAAATTGCTTGTCGAAAATGCAGGGTCGCAATCAGCGGTCGATAACGCTCAGGTTGGCTACACTAGTTTGCTCAGCAAACTGCACTCTTCAGAAGCTGATCTTCAATCTGCCGAACAAGCCGTCACCGCAGCGATTGCAACCGTCGATGGTGCCAAGGCCAATACACGAAGCGTCGAACTTACACTCAAGCAATTGGTGGAAGCCGAATTACCACGTGCTAAAGCCTTTGCCACTGAAGCAAAACTTGCCGCCGAGTCGACAATCAATGGTGAGCACACAAGTATCGCCAACGTTCGTGCTCAACTCGCTTCTGCTCAGTACGATCTCGAGCAAACTACTGTTCGTGCTCCGGCCGAAGGAGAGGTAGTTGCCGTTACGTTACGACCGGGACAACGAGTGGCCAACGTGCCTCTGCGTTCCTGGATGGCTTTTGTTGATAAAGAAAAGACTGAGATCGTCGTGCTGGTACAGCAATACGCATTGCGATTCGTCGAAAAAGGGCAACCGGCCGAAGTCACGTTTAAATTGAAACCAGGAGTTGTCTTTCCCGCGACCGTTGCTCGAATTCTGTATTCATCCTCTTCAGGTCAGTTACAGCCCTCCGGACAGATCGTTTCAACTTCCACGATGACCCCGGGCGCGGAACCCTACGCGGTCGTGCTCCAAATGGACGAAGAAGTAATTGACCAAAATTTGATCGCGGGCGGTGCAAAAGGCACGGCAGCCATCTACACGCAAGCAATGCAACCCACACACATCATTCGCAAATTGATGATTCGAATGGATGCTTGGATGAATTACATTCGTCCGTGAGGCTCGGCTCACGCAGAGAATAGCCGACGACCTTTGATCGGCCATTCCCAGGCGATGCGCCCGATCGGCTCTCTAGCATGCTTCGGTTGCATTCGTCTGTCGATCAACGGCGCCACTCGATAACGTCTTGAGCCGTGGGATTGGAGCAAAGGGCCGGCCTACTTCAGGAATCCTTCTTGTTGCCCAGCAATTCGCGAATCTTCGCCTCAATTTCATTAGCAGTCGCTTCACCCGCTCCCGTCTTAACAAGCTGCACCACCCCTTGCTGGTCAATTAGGACGACATGTGGAATCCCCCGCACGCCATATTCTGTAGACATTTCACTACCCTTCGGTGTAACCATGACGGGATGTTGAAGCTCGTGGTGTTGCAAGAACTTATCAATTGATTCTCGCTCTTCCTGGGGAGCAACTTCTTCTGACGCACGAGATGCCCGCGATGTTTCCTCATCCCAGCGGAAATTGTAATACTGCGTCACGCCAACAATCTCGAACCCCTCTTCACCAAATTCTTCCCGCCAGTCACGCAAATGAGGGAAGGTGGCTATACACGGTCCGCACCACATCGCCCAAAAATCGATCAATACTACCTTGCCTTTGAGTGACTCTCGGTCCAGTTCAAAGACGTTGACCCAGCCATCAACATCCCAATCGGGCGCTTCCTTGCCTACGAGCGTCGAAACCGGTTTGGCAGCTGACATTCGTTCTCGATGCAATACAATCCGGCGCAGAATTGCATTGACTGACCGATTCTTCAACGCCAACGTGTTCAAACGGCTAACCGCCTTCTCAATCCGCTTTTTGGTTTCGTCTGGCTCCTCTTGCTTCCACTGTGTGATCATCATGTATTCAACTTCGGCGAAAGCCGTTTGAACTGACATGGAATCGGGAAAAGCATCTAATGCTTTAGCGACTGCAGACCCTAGATAATCAATGCTTTTCTCGCGCCAAAGATCATTTGCCGGTTCGTATGACGTAAGTGACCGCAAGGTTCTAATCAGAGCCTCAGTCACTTCGACCGACTCGGAGGCCGCACTCGAAAGCTTGTTAATCGTCGACTCCACGATTGCCTTCGCTGTCTGTTCGTCGTCGCCCTTGCGAGCCAATAACTGGGCTTGCAGTACAGCCATCTGAGACCACGGGATCAAATGCTTTACATCCTCTGATTTCGCCAATGACAGCGACTCAAATCCCCGGCCGACTGCGTCACGATAAGCTTTGTAATTCCCGGATTCCTCTGCCACCTGCTCAAAGGTTTGGATGGTCAAGGGGATTCCATAGCGATTCGTTTCCTCCTCTAAATGCGCAATCTGGAAATCGATTAATCGGTTCAATTGTGAATTGGCTCGGTCGAATTTTCCTTCTGCGGACCAACGTGATGCGAGACTTTCTCGCATCACATTTAAATCTGCAGAGTCTGGAGACTTGGAAATCAGTTCCTCAAGATAGGATTCCGCATCACCGAGATCTTCGGACATTCGCTCTCGAAGCTCATTGTGCAGACGGCGAAACTCCTCAATGCCTAAATCTTGCGCCTGGACGATTGCTCCTGATTGAAAAACGCCCAAGCAGCACACCAAGACGAGTGACCAAGTCGCGTATCGAAAACAGACAGCTGAAGGCGAGAAACGCAGGGGGTTAAACATGCCGACTTCCTTTCAATCGGTAACTTGCAAATGACATGCTCCAAGACCGCCACATTCTACACATTCAAACGCTCATTGCCGCTCTCGTGTTACGTGATTGACAATCAAATCACAGCAAACCACCCCGGCACAGCCTACTGCTCCGGCCCGACATTTTCCGCGAAAAAGCGTGCATTCGCGCGTACGATCGTTTTATTACGTGAAACAGCACCCTGCTAAATGGCAGACAAATGTCTCCGCCAGTGCAAACCACCAAACGACGTTCGCTCAATCCTTGTGTAAAGCCCGCCTGCCGGGGCAGGCCTCGGAATCGCCACCCGCGCAAAATCAAAGATGCAAATCCGGTGGGGTGTCTTCCCCGCCGACCATGAATTACCTGCCAGCAATGGATGTAGCCGTCACCCCAGCACTCGATGTAGCCGACCCCACAGACTACCGGCGAAAACTTGAACTAAGGACAACCTCACGCATCAATGCCCGCAATTTGAAATGCTCATCACCTGACTTTTCGACAATCTCGTCGATGGTCAAGCTTTCGCCCGGGCGCAATTCTCGGGCCACGGCAAAGCGGAGTAAATGTTTGGCAAATGCTCGGATAAAGACACGATTCTCTCGCATCAAAGATTCCTTGAATTCCAGTACATCGCGAAAGTCATGCTTCCGTAACAGCGTTCCAGCAACGTCGACTTCACGTCCATTTTGATATCGATCTCGCCAGCGACCGGTGATGTCATAATTTTCCAGAGCGAAACCGAGTGGATCTAGACGATTGTGACAACCAGCGCACGACGCGTTCTCGCGATGCGCTGCAAATTGCTCGCGGATGGTCAGATTTTTATCCGCGTTCTCTTCATCTAGGGCGGGGACATCATTGGGCGGCGGATTGGGTGGATCATTCAAAATCACTTCGATCACCCAAACACCTCTCGCAACAGGATGCGTTCGTTTTTGCCCAGATGTCATGCTCAACATTGCCGCGTTGGTAATGATTCCACCATAACGATGGTCACTCAGTTCGACGAATCGGAATTCACGAGACTTAAGCTGACGTTTCAAATCCTGTTCGTACTCTCGTCGAACTTGATCGACAGCTTTAGTCAGATCGATATTTGGCGGAACTGCCGCTAAATCCTGCCGTGTTCGCTCCAGCGATTCAAGAAGTTCTTCGCGACGTTCTCGTTGCTGATCGTTCAGATTCGCGAGCAACTCGGCAGTTGAAATAAAATTCCCGCTCGCCGCGACTGCCGCTTCGATCTCGTCAACGGTCAACGCTCGATCGTAAAACCTCGCCCGATCAATGTTCACAGCCAAAAATCTGTTGCCTCCAGCTGGCAAGTGACGCAGGCCAAAAAGAACCGAAGTTTGATTCTTCGGAAAAGTTGCAGCACGGCTTTTGTAAGGTTTCCCATACGGTTTCCCGTTTCGGTACAGCGCCGTCGTGCCATCTTCTTCGTAAACCATCAGCAGGTGCACCAACTGGTCTTGTACGGTTTCTTCAAATGACTCCGGGAAGTCTTCCGTGCGACTAAACCCGTTACTACCCGAAATCCAATGCCGATTTTGCCGTTCACCAATCACGATCGTGTCAAAGAAATCCCCGGGACCCTGGATCCCCATCAAACCACCACCACGCTGATCAAGGTTTTTGAGCCTGAACTGCACCTCTAATGACTTTGCCTTCAGTTCCATCTGCAGCGGTTCACTTTGAAGGTATGCCTTGTTCAACAAAACTAAACCATTCTCAAACGAAATCTTTCCATGTGCCTTTAGAGGTAAACGATTCATTGAATCGGTCAAATCCCCATCAAAATCCCAGGCGGCATATGGTTTGAGATCGATGCTTGCTACCGCTGCATCACCTTCCGACTTTGCTTTCAGTAGACGCTCACGTACCGGGTCAACCAACTCGCTCAACTGCTGCTGACTTTGCTCGAAGGCAACCTGCAGTTTTAGACGCTGCTCATCCCGCATTTGGTTGGTAGCCAAGATTGCATTGCGATCGACGTCCGGTGGCTCCAGTTTGCTGTTGTACCAAGTCTGCAGAAATTCACTTTGATAACCAAACGTCGGTGAAATCAAATCAGTGATTGGCCGGTTTTCGACAAAGACGGTGTCAAAGAGAAGCAAGGGCTCCAACACCATTTGCAAACTGGCCGGCGACTTTGGATCCAAATGGAAGTATTTATTTATAGCTGGGTCTGGCGTTGCCGCCATTAAGTTTTCAAGCTGCATCCATTGTGCGGGAAAGGTGTCGAGAAATCGCTCAATCTTTTGATCCCGCATCATGCGGTCAAGCGTTCGCTGAAGTACGTCAGGATCGGAAAGTTGCCCCTGCTCAGCTAGTTCCAATAGCTCGTCGTCCGGGCAACTCGCCCATAAAAAATAGGAGAGCCGGGATGCCAACGCGAATTCTTGTCCCTGCTGATCCGTTGTTGTAGCACGGTACAAAAAAAGTGGAGACGACATTGCGACGGCCGCAGCCTTTTTCATCGCCTCGGTAAATGAGAGACCAGAATTCAATTTCCCCTTGGTAAAGACGGCATATCGCTCAACCGTTTCCTGATTCACGTTCCCCCGAAACGCTAGCCTCAGAAACCGCTGCAAACGATCCCGAATCGCAGCATCACTGTCCGCATCGCTTCCGGGCGCTGAAAAAAATTCATCCCAAACTCCTACCGTGCTCTGATTGAAATCTTCGCTCTCCAGAATGGACACGCTGAATTGCAAAAAGGCATCAAGCAGCAATGGAGATAACGTCAGTTGATCCGCCTGGTTGTCGAATCCATGACTTGCACGCAAATCTTTAGGATATGGCTTGACGCCAGTCAGCCCCGGTGTTGGCTGCAAGGTATGTGACGCTACGTGAACGGTCTTTGGCATGCGAACGGCAACGTCACCACTGCCTAGGCTCAAGTAGTCGTCATACCGAGTCATCAGCTTTTCTGAGAGCGGGAAAATGTCACGATTAAGCTGAAATATATCTCGCACCGTATTGTTGTATTGCAAACGGTTCAGTCGCCGTAGCGGTTGACGCGCCACATCAGCCTTCAGACTCGCCTCCTTCAACATCTTTTTCAGGGCGTTCGTCGCGACAAGACGAGACTCATCCGAAGGGGCTGGCTCGCCTTCGGGAGGCATCGCTGCACTGCTAATTGCTTCCAGTGCTTGCTCAATTAGGGCAGGATGACGAATCCAGTCTTCGTAAGATGACAACTCCTCGAAATTGACTTCCCCGTTAACATCCTCCGCCCCGTGACAGACAAAACAATGCTCACTTAAGAGTTGCTGCAATCCACCATTAATCTCGCTGCTCCACGACCTCCCGGTATTCGTACAGATTGCCAGCACAATCAAGAATGGGATCGTCGACGATTGCTTCCATATCATGTTCAAAAACAAACGGTCTTGGGGATGGTTGATAGTCAGATTTCGACGACGCATTTAGGTCCAAAGGTCAGAAATGACACCGTTACTATCAGCGTAAGAATTCATTTCAACTCCCATCAACTGCGCGATCGTTAGCCAGAGATTCGAATTGAGCGTTCCACTCGGCATTTTCAGAAACCGCCCTTGCTTAATCTGCCCCTGAGCCTTTCCTGCAACAATCATTGGTAGATCGTAGTACTGGTGTGTCGCTCCATCGCCAAGACCGGCTCCATAGACCACCAACGAATTATCAAGCATCGAGCTCCCGTCCGATTCTTTGATATCCTTCATCCGCTGAATCAGGTAAGCGTATTGCTGCATGTGGAAAATGTCGATCTTTTGCAGCTCCTTGTAGCCTTCCCCTTTTTGATTGTGCGTCATGTTGTGATGCTGAACCGGTTTATCGAAGACACCTTCATACATCAGTGTCGCATCCCAACGTTCTGGTCCGAGCATAAAGGTCGAGACGTTGGTGATCCCCATCTGAAACGCCAGCAGCATTAGATCCATCTGAAGCCGGATATATTCGCCACGGGGCAAAACTTCATTCTTGGGGACGCGCACATCCACATCGGCGAGTAACTTATCCATCTTTTCGATCCGAAGCTCAATGCCTCGAATCATTTCGATGAATTCGTCTAGCGTCCGGCGATCATCTTGCGCCAAACGTCCAGAAAGCGTCTTTGCATCTGCAAGCACAAGGTCGGTTACATCCGCAACATGCTGCCGATAACTCTCACGCATGAAAAGTCGGTCGTAAAGCTTCTGAGGCTCCCGAATCGACGGCGCAATTTTCCCGGGACCGTACCAAGAGATATTGTCAAACTCGATTGGCTCTTTCCCGGCAGTGAAACCATTGCAACTAATTTCAAGCGTGTTGAACACTGTTGATTGACCGAGGCGATCCCCGATTATCTGATCGAGAGTGCGACCGTTAGGGTGCCGCATATCGAGAGCGGCTGCTTGCTCAGGCGACACACTCGTCAGATAACACGAAGCCCCTTGCGCGTGCACATCTTGTCCGTTTTTATAAGTCCGATCGAGACCGGTGATCATCGTGACATCGTTTGCAAACTCAGTGAGTGGTTGCATCGTGGACGTCAGTTCAAGCGGATAAATCCCCGGCTTGTGTTTGTAACGCCTCTCCTCCTTCACCTTATCCGCGTTGAAACCGCCGATAAAATCGGGAAGCGTCGCTTCTTCCTCACCCGGAAAAAAGCAGCGTCTCACGATCCCATTCGGGATATAGCTGATCACCAACTTCTTACTCGGCTTTGTATTCACCTCACCAGCGCCCTCCGCCCAGGCGAGGGAGTGCAGAAATGGCAACGAAAGCGTCGCCCCGTTGGCACGCAAGAAGTTACGTCTTGTCAACGTCATCCCAAGTTCCTCTATCCCTGATTTCAATGCTTTGGCGGCAACGCGTTGCGCGATCGTTTGCTCACCGCGGCTGACACCGAACTTCGCCGTGAAACCAAGTTTTCAACTGGAAACACGCCGAGTCTGAGTATACCAAAAGGTGGGCTGCTATGAGTCGTAACGCGACACATGCCAAGCCAACTCATTGGCAATCCATGTTTGGGTTCCAACCTCCGTTGGACAACAGAACAACACCGTGTCCCGGATTTCCTTTACGATATCAAGAAACGAAGGCATTCCAGGCTCGTCGCAGGGCGATCGCAGTGTTCCAAATAAAACCAGCAACCTAACGGTTGACCGAGTTGTTGGCGTTCACGCCAAATTCGCGACAGCCTGCATCATTGCTGAGGCCCAATCACGCGACAAATCGGCACCAACCCGCCAACCTATCAACCAAGGGAGTCTCGCAATAAGAGAAACGGCATTGGCTCTCTGGTGGTGAAATTTATGCTCATGCGTGGGGGCGATGATACCGCCCAGCGGATAGCCGTTCAGATTCCGGTTGCCGCAATTTCGATCCTTGCGAAGGGGATCGGCGTGGAAAATCTTCCAATACGAGATAGCGGCTTCGGTAGACGTCCGGGATTCAGTTATCGATTATTCCCAACACTTCGGACTGGCATTTTACAAATGCGACCGCAAGCGGTTCACACCTGAGCCCGACACGCCAATCTCAACCGGGAAATCCCGGAACGGATTGACGTGTCAGTCAGCCCGATGATTACTGATGATTAGATCCTTAAGATTGCATCGATTCCAATCATCAGTTGGTCTGAATCACTGCCATCATTAAATGGCAGGGGAGCTGCGTCACCATCGTACCAATCGGCCCGAATCTCTGGCCGCAATGTCAGGTGATGTGAAGGCGTGTAATTGACACCGACTGATAGCGAGTAATAGTCTCCAGCCAAAGCGGGAATGTTGGGGTTGCTCGCTCGGTTCAAACCAACTCGCGTCCCCTCCTCATCACGGAACCACTCGAAACGAACTCCAACCTTCGTGCACCGATTTACGGCATACGTTAGATACTGATCAATTCCGTACCAGTCGGCTCGTGCCCCATCAGCTGCACCGCCTTCTTGAAATCCGAGCCAGTGGTGAAATACGTAATCAAGTCGGCTAGTCAGGGGCAACCCAACGAGCCAGCTGTACCGCGTTCGATTCGTGAACCCAGGATTCAATGCTAGCCCTGATCCGTTATTTGATTCCTCGCCTGTCGTGATCGCAAACGATGTCCAAGATCCCGTGGCATGTGAATCGTAACGCACTTTCCCAATGAAACCGACTTTGTCACTGACTCGGTCGAATGCATCCCAGCCATTGTGTAAACCCGCCTGAACAGTCAGGGCATCACTGGCGGCCCAGTTAACTTGGCCACCCCAGTGCGTGAATGGCCCTGCGAACTGATAGCTGTACGATTTGCTGTAGAAGAAGTTATCGGGAGCCATCACTCCCTCATAACCAACGATCGAATAAAAATGTCCAACTTGGACGTTTAGTTTTTGATTACCAAGTGAAACGAACGCCTGCGGAAAAGCACTTCCATAGTACTCATTGTTCCAATGGGGCGATCCATCTGTCCGCTTCTCAATCCCAATTGATTCTGCCAAGAAAAAATCTTCGCCGTAAAGATAATCGACCCTTCCGCCAATACCGTGCCCGCAACCTGGCAAGCTCTTTTCCGCAACCAAATACAATTGATTCATCATCAATTCGTTACTTCGATCGACGGCATTGTACGGACCATTGAACTTGCTGGCGGGGCTTGATGTATTGCCAATAATGCCGGCATCCAACCATCCAGACAGCTCCCAACCTCCCGAATCGCCTAAGCACATCAAATCACAAATCGATCCGTGCCTGTCAAAGCAAGCTGAATCACACCCATCATCGCACGCGGATAGATCACAAAATGATTCATCATCCGCGTGCAGAGCTGATTGAAAACCGGCCAATAGAATCCATGCGGCGGCACGCCACACAAAGTTGATGCGCATCTGAAACATCCTTGTTGGGGAGGGGACCGCGTTTGCCTAACCAGCGAGCTTAGCAATAGCGATGAGTAAAAGAGTTCCGTGTGTGGAAGGTTAATCGGAATGCCAAAGCAGATTATTTGGATGGGTTTTGCGGCTTACGGAATAGACCGAATGTTCCAGCGGATTATCCGCGATAAACTGGATCACCTGACCCATCAATCCTCCTTGCAATCCGAGTCCCACAAGCAGAATCTCCCAACATCTCGCGCATGGGAATACGACGCCCTCCCATACTGCAATCACCAGCATTGCAAACGACGGTCCCGCAGATCCGAAGGATCTGCTTTTTTCAAAACGTCGGCCCGGCCGCTGTCAGGTAGGAGGACTTTCGATCATCCGTTAGTTGAAAAACCTATCGATCGATACAGAAAGCCCAAGGGCCTTCGCCTTTTTACGGATAAATACCCAACGGTGCCGCCTAAGAGATCCCCAAGCCCAAAATCCAAGATTGACGATCGAAATTCTCATTTGGAACTTACGGGTAAGCTCGTCAGTTCTTTCGCGTTTCAATCCTGGCCGACATCAACACCAAATTCCGTCTGGGACGACCAAGGGCGATTCACCCCCATGCTCGCCCGTCGCTCTACAATATGGCGGCTTCTCAATATTCCGAAAAGCGAGTGTTACGCGAAGCCAATCGCTCCTAAATGATTGATCCATACAATCAATTGATCGAACTGTACATTTCCAGCCGCAGGCACGTTTCGCAGCCTAATCGCAGGCGAACCAATCTGCCGTCGCATTCGCCCGAATTCCTGCGGAGTCTGAATGCGTGTTACGTTTCTATTGCGATAAGTGACTCCGGCACAACGATTCACAGACATACCGGCTGAAATACCCGGCCTCGTAGGAATCCGATCAGTCGAAGCCGCGTTCTGTCTGAATACCGGTTGCCCTCTCCGCCGCATATGCAGGTGCACCGCTCGCCCGTTGCGCGATCGGGCGGTCTCGATCTTCCCGATTGTCCCATTGTCGATACTAGGTTCACTCGAATTTTTGATCGGCGATGGGCACTGCTCAATCGCATCCACGACAATCTTCGGTCCATCCTGATCATTCGCCAAAACAGCGATCATGGGAACGAAAGATCCAAGAAATCCGACTGCCGAAATCAAGAGACAAGTCTTGACTGAGCGTGAAGACATGGGACCCTTGTGGTACAACGCCAGACGCCGAACTGCTACAAGAATTTCACCGCCCTCGAGTATATGCTCTAGGGAGCCGGGATCCGAACGTTTTGGCCTCATCCACTGAGTGCCGCCGCTGAACCAGCTTCCCCCGACGCCACTCTCCTGAGCCAACTGCCCAGAATACTGGGTTCCGTTATCCTGGGTTCCGTTATCCTGGGTTCCGTTGCACCTCTTCGGTTGCGGTGACGCAACGCGATGTGATGCCCAAGAACAACATCTCTGATTCGGCACACCTCAGCAGATTTCCCCCAAGCCAATTCCAGTAAAGGACTTACGTCACTCGAGAAAGCCACGGAACCACGCTCGGCACGATGGATGCGAGCTCATTGAATCCTTCACTCGCTCCTCGATTGATGGACTCCTCATGCACAGCGTTTACTCTGCCGACTTGGCTGGCCTGATCTCTCACCACGGACCAGCACTTATCCAACGCGGAACG
>JARGNK010000029.1:22618-31454 GCA_029213145.1 Rubripirellula sp.
ATCCCCACTAATGTGCTGACCGAATACTGGGCAACCTCACGGAGTCGTTTCGAACTCTGGCATCAATTGCTATCCCGTTACAACCAATACGAGCAGGCTGGAAATACCGACCGCCTAAAACGTTGGTGGCAGGAACACTCGGTAATGCTCGAGGAAGTCCTCGTAACTGAAATGCTGACTCGCGTTGTGGCAGCGCTCGCTTGTGGACTCGAAACAGAGTCAGAGGCGAAAGAGATTAGCCCAGTCACCCAAGCCGTCCAGACCTCACATCTGGAAGTTCGGAACCGCGTACAGCAGGTGATGCTTTTCGGTCGCGGCAACTCTGTTCACGATGTAGTGCGGCTCAACCGACTTCGGCAGGGAGTTGAAAGATGGACGGACGCGATGGTTGGGCGGATGGCAAGCGATTGCCCTCTAATGCTTCAATTCGCGATTGACCCAAGTCGCGCATCGGATTATGCCCAGGAAGCACGAGACTATGGACAGGGTAGCGCGAGAAACACCTCCGCATATTTGATGAACGCTGCGATGCACGATTTGCTACGCCGCCGTACCTCTCATCTTGCTGCATTCCCCAGAGCGAATCGCATGATCGCACAAAGTGTGATGCAAATGTTTCGCCCTGAGCTCTTTGATGACGCTGGCACCATGAAATCGGTATGGCTACATCGATACGAAAACGGAGGCGAGCTGAAAGATCAATACTCGAAACCAGCCGAGCCTCACACGGTTCAGGAGGTTAATCGGGCCGAGGCAGATGATGCCCAATTTGAGCGATGGTACATCTGACTCGCTCAACTTGGTGAAAGTTAGAGCAGCACGTGCGTTCAAGCGAGAAGCTAAACGTGCTTGGTTTTGCTACCGGGCACTGGCAACGGATAATTTCCGGCCTCATCCCTTTGCACCGGCGGTGAATCAGCAAGCGAGTGAATCGCATTCGTGTCTGCCAAGCGGACCTCGCTATAGAAGGCATCATCCCACTTCACACGCTTGCCGCTGTAGGTAGCCATCCGACCCATGATCGCAGTCATTGTGCTGTACGCGCCGTAGTCGCCTTCATTGGAAATCTGACCGGCACGCAACGACGCAATCAAGGCATTCTGCTCTTGCTGCCAGCCTTTACCACGAATTTCCTGTAAGTCACTTTGCCACTTCTTCTTGCCGGAACCATCGCGAATCGTCGCTTCACTGATGGTGGCAGTTCCATTCGTTCCGTGAACATGCTCGCTGATGCTATTCCAGCATCCCTTGCGATGGCGGCATTGACTAAGCAGTTTGAATCCACCGGCATAGGTAAATTCAATCATGTGTTGGTCAAACACATGGCCGCAAGTCGTTGGGCTTCGTTCAGCACGTCCTCCCTGCCCCTGCGCCTCAACTGGGTGCGATTGCATCAACCAATTAATCACATCGAGATTGTGAACGTGTTGTTCAACGATCTGGTCGCCTCCGAGCCAATTGAAGTGATGCCAATTTCGCAGTTGGTATTCCAACTCGCTCTGCTCTGATTTGCGTGCCTGACACCAAGATTCGCCTCCGTTCCAATAAACGCGTGCGAATAACAGGTCTCCGATCATTCCTGATTGTAAATGATCGATGCATTCGCGGTAGCGGATTTCATGACGGCGGTGTAATCCAACTTGGACGGCCAATCCTTCTTCTTTGGCAATCTTATTGGCCGCCAAAACACGTCGCACTCCCGGAGCATCAGTCGCCACTGGTTTCTCCATGAAGACATGTTTGCCCGATTCCACTGCGGCCTCAAACTGCTCGGGTCGGAAACCAGGTGGCGTTGCGAGGATCACAAGGTCTGCATCGCTCTCCATCACTCCCCGGTATCCGTCCAAACCAACAAACCGTCTGTGGTCAACCGGAATGCTCTTTGGATGACGGCCTTTGATCGTCCGGTAAGCTGTCTGCAAATTACTTTGAAACGCATCGGCCATCGCGACCAATTGTGTGTCACCCTCGGCGCTTAGCATTTGAATCGCAGCGCCCGTGCCGCGTCCTCCGCAGCCGATCAATCCGATTTTGATGGTGTCACTACCAAAGGCGTGCGCTCCCTGCGCGACACTGAGCTTGCTGCCGGCAATCGCACCGCCGGCCAACATCAGCCCCCCACCTTTAAGGAAACTACGGCGGTTCGCCCCGTTGACAGGGGAGTCTGACTCGGCTGGTTCTTGCGATTTTGACATTCGAGAATTACGCTCGCTGCGCGACGGACTGCATGCGGGCCTGCCCTCCGCGGCAAACAGGAATACTGGTTCAATAACACCAGGTTTCAACGCGGTACACTTACCAGGCGATATTCACCGAAACCTGTATCAACTGGCAAGCATTTCTTGCGGCATGTACGAAGAATCGCTTGCTGCATACCGGAGCATCTTACTCTATCGCCCGAGTGACTGCAGCGGATCGACGTAGATTGGTGTCGGTAAGTCTTCAGGCCGGCGAATTACCGTTGCTTTCAAGATCCGGTCAGGCGGTAATTGAACTTCACCCTTCTCCTTCTTTTTGAACGGATCGACTCGCTGCAAGTACGAGACATTCTCCATTCCCTCGACCACCCGTCCGAAAATTGTCTGCTGTTCGCTGATCGAAATGATTGGCAGAAACAATATGGCAAAACGACTGCTAGCAGTATTTGGGATGAATTCACCCGTTTCCCCTTTGGGTACCTTCGCCATCACCAAAGATCCTCGAAAGCCATCCCGTGCATCGGGTCGGGTATGCTCGTCCGCAAGATATTTCCCGCTGTTTCCTGATCCTGTTCCTGAAGGATCACCACTCAAAGCAAACAGATTGTCGACCACCTGCGAAAAGTCATTTCCGTCATAGAACCCAGCTTCCACGAGGCCGATAAAGTGGCTGACAGCCGTGGGAGCCTGATCGAGAAACAATTCAAGGATCACGTCACCTTGAGTTGTTTCGATTTTGACTCGAGGCAGTCGATCTTCTTCGATTTCCTTCGCACGGATTTCAGCCTCACGTTCAAATGACGCTTGATATTTCTCGAGATAAAACTGCAGCGTTTTATCAGTGTCTTCCATCTGATCCTCGTTGATCGATTCGAAGACGCGTTTGGCAATATCAAACTCACCCGAGGTGATCGCAGACCGCGCCGCGATCTGGTAAACGTAAGTTAGCTTTGACCCACCATCCATCAAGCGAGCAGCACCCTCGAGCGTTTGGACGTCATACACGCAATGCTCAAAGCGGTTCTGGAGCAGCGTCACAATGTAGGTCGCTGACTCTTTCTCAAAACCGAGTCGCAGCACATCAACCGCCAAAAGGTAAAGCTCATCCATCAGGCGGCGAACCTCAAGACGCTTCTGGTAATAAGCATCTCGATCTGCCTTGGTGCGTTTCTCGTAATTCAAATAGAGAATGTGCATGATCCGCTGGTCCCCAACGGCTTTGGCCAGCTCTTCGCGTTTTTTTCCAAACGTCTCCACTCTCCGCATCAATTCCTCCTGATACCCCTCGGGGAGCTCTTGCCCAGCAGCCCCATTCGTCGCTTCTGCTGTCGCCGCAGTTCCCGGCGCGGCCACCTGATTCGCCGGAGTTGCTCCAATGGGCTGCGGACCATTCCCGGAAACGTTCGTATCAGAGTTAGTCATCGGCACGCCCGAATCGACCTCTGTTGCCCCGGGAGGTTCCGTTGGAGTGGCCGGTGCTTCAGAGCCGGCTGCCGCGACAGGCAGTGAATCAGCGGGACTTTGCAACGGCGGCTGGCCGCTGGCATTCAAACTCCACGTGGCGACCCCGAAAAGCAACGCAATCATCAGCGGACGAAAAAACATGGATAGCCCCATTGTTAATGAGCACTGGAGGATTGTACGGGCGTTTGGAAAGATTGGAGAATCGAATGACCCTGTCATTTTTTTAACATTTCATCTCTCCGCAGGTGGTACGAACCGAATCAGGTTTCGGTTTGCGGCGATGATTGCCCGGATGACCCCGGTCCAAATCTCGCTATATTGTCCTAGATGAGCCCACGACCTGCCAAGCGGCCTGCAAAACCGCACAAGAAAACCTCCCGCACAGCTAAACCCCCTAAACCGACGAAGCTTCGCATCATCGGCGGAGATATGGGCGGCCGAACGGTGCTGTACCACGGGGCCGATTTTACCCGTCCCATGAAGGACAATATTCGAGAAAATTTGTTTAATCTTCTCGGAATGGCGGTGAGTGGAACCATCTGTTTTGACTTATTTGCTGGGACTGGCGTCCTTGGGATTGAGGCGATCAGCCGTGGAGCGGGCTCCGCAGTGTTAATCGAACAAAACCGACGGGCGGCCAACTTCATCCGCAAAACCACCGAATCGCTCGAGATTGAATCGAAGGTTCAATTACTGGTCGGGGACACGTTCCGATTGGCCAACAATCTGCTGGCAGCACCCGCTAACGATACCCCCTGGACCGTGCTGCTCTGTCCGCCCTATGCGCTGTGGCACGAGCGTCCTGACGATCTGAAGCGGATCATCCAACATGTCATCGATAACGGTCCGCCCGGTAGCGTGCTGGTCGCGGAGACCGAAAAACAATTTGATACCGAATGGTTTCCAGGTGGGCCTTGGGACAATCGCATCTACGGCGGCACAAAGCTGGCCATCACGCGACCAGCGTCACTTTGCGGCATGTGATCACGCAATTCTGCAGATAGCTTGTTGACGCCGCGACTTAGCGAACGCGCGCACCGCAACGGAGAATGCGGATCGCGCGGCAGGTGTGCTCACTCGCCAATTAAAATGGATTAAAAACATCCAAGGCGATATTTTCATTCGGCGGCTGCGGCTGCGATTCCTCGCTCGCACGGTCAACCTCTTCTTTATTCGCTTGAACGCGAGCTTGTTTCATTGATCGAATCGGGGATCTAAGTGACCCGAGGAACGCCAGGATATGCTCACGGCTTTCGCTGCGCAATGAGCGATAAGCTGTCGCCGCCTGAGATGCCTCGCCCCCGTGCCAACGAATCGCGGAATCGAGCGTATCGGACCGTCCATCGTGTAGATACGGGGCAGAATCTGCGACACCCCACAATGGAGGCGTTCGCCATTCCCGTTGCAATACATCCCACCTCACATCATCAACAGAGTTCACCACGAACGCAGATTCGGGCAGTTTGCCACGCGGGAAACGCGGTTCTACTGGCCGAGTGATTCGGTAAGGCAACGGTAGTGACGACGAGGATGCCCCGTAATAGCCGCTCACCGATCGAAAGAAGTTTGGCGTAGACGGGTTTTCGCGGCTGAACCTCGGCAGCCGCAGTCGCGGCGCCGATGCGAACGCAGCCCCCAGCGGAGCCGGTGCCGGAGCTGCCAACAACGAGCCCATATCGTGGAGGAGCAAATCGCTGTAGATGCCTCGTGCCGGCAAGACATTCTCGACATGACAAATGCTACAACCAATTTTTGCAAATAGCTCTTGCCCCTGACGAATCACCGCACGTTCTGCCGGCAACACAGTTTCCTTCATCGGCGTCGGCAAGTCTCGAATGTAGTTGACCAACATCCCGACCTCGGCTTCGAGAATATCCACCCCGAAGCTGACATAGGTTTCATCCGCAACATCTGGCGGTTGTGGCATTCCCTCTACTTGCAAGCCCAGTTCGCCGGCGCAAGCACCACGAACAAATTGATCGAGCGACACAGATTGCCCACGCCATCCGAATTTCCCCACTCCGGTACGCCCACTCACCTGCCCGTTCGTGCGACGTGATTGAGATCGAGCAATTTTGTGCAATTGCGTGACTTCAATTAAATCAATCAACCCTAGACCGAAAAGCGGCGGTGAATTTCGCTGACTTAAATAAAAATCGATCGCACCTTTGCGGCCTGCTAGTACCGGTCGCTCCGCGACTGACGCCGGTGTTCGCTGATCAGAAATGAACCAACCTTCGGGAACCGAACCAGGGACCCACTTGAGGATGTTTTTGCGTGTCGATTCATAAAACGGACGTGACGATTTTTCATGCACCACCACGTTCATTTCTAAATTCCCGATGGGTGAAATAACCGCTGGATACAACTCCAACAACGCATCACGCATCTCGGGGCTGCCGCGAAAAGTTGAATCTGAAAACTCGACGCGGGGATCAAGCGTCAGCAGCGTAACATTACGTTCGGCTCCTGAAGATCCTCCCTGTGCGTGGCAAGCTTCACACGAAGTCGCGTTATGCATTGGCCCCAACCCATCACCCGTCTGCTCACTCCGATTCGAAAATAATCGCAAGATTGAAACGGGAGGCTCAAACGAAGTCGGTTGCTGTGCTGATTCATGCTGCCATTGATGCCGGAAGATTTGTTCCCCATTGGCAAACGGAGGATGTTCCGCATGGACCGGCGGCAGCAACCATAACCAAAAGGGAAGAAACAAAAGACTCGGCAAGAACACCTTAGAGATCGACCACTTTGAAGGCATGGGAATGCGCCTCTGAAAAGTTGGGAAGAAGAGTAGGTCGTTCAATATGGCAATTGTCCCAAACGCAGTCAAAAAAACCCCTAGCCTACCACCCCCCGATGGTGCAGTTCAGGCCAAACACGACCGCTATCCCCGGCGGCTACCTCTTGCAAAAACAATCCGACTCCCACAAAAGCAGATAGAGTCCATCTTCATCGGCTTGTAGGGAGATGGAATCAGCGACAGAACCGGCACGTTCGGTCTGCCTCTTAACACCCGCGCTATACGTTTGACCCTCCCATCAGCTTTGACACATCGCGGTGCTGATCTGTTGCAGAATGCGTTGCTGCAGAGTCGATGCTAACTGCGGGTCGGCGATCTTCCCTCCCGCTTCCCATGGCCAACGTCAACCCGCACGTTTCAACCGTCTCCATCCAAGGAACTTCGACCATGTCGATGTACCGTAATCGGTATTTCTTTTTGGGAATACTTTTGCTGCTAATTGGGATTCAATTCCGAATGGTGGAGTCGTTTGTGTTGAACGAAAAAGCGACGCGTGCCTTGGCCCGTATCTCGAAGGAATCGACGGTTGCCGACAATTCGGGAATTGGAGCGATGCTGATGCAGATCTACCCAAACCCGACCAAACGCGTGGCACCTCCGCGGTGGCTCGGTTTGTCGATGATCGCAATCGGTGCGGTGATTAGTTGTCACGCGTTGGCGATTCCAGGTCCACACCGCCAGGAATAGCAATGAGGCAGGTCCCACGCCCTTCCAATCATGGGACCAGCACTGCCCACTCATTGCCTTGCCTGCTCATACGCTCCCTTTGTCAATCCGGTCGCGTGCGGACATCGCCCTCCCGTGCCGCACGCGACCGGAAAGATTTCCAAGCTTGACATTCCAGGAAACCTCAACAACCTCTCCCACCTTTCCTTTGCTGTCCGATCCGCGGAGCGAATCGACAAATCCGACCCCAAGCGGATTTCATGGACCGAATCATGCTTGTGACATGGAACTCCTCACCAAACAAACCATGCTTCTGCTGGCCATTATCGCCCTGGTTCGATACGCAAATAAGAGAAACGTATTGCCGATTGATGGGATCCGACGCACCACTACGACAGTCCGTTTCGCATTAGCGGCCGTCGCCTTGGGGATGCTCCCACATTGCGGTGAATGCATCGCGTTCGCACAACAGAACACGCCGGGCTTCACCGCTTCCAATCGATCCATCACCTCGCCGAGACCGAATGCAAAGCCATCCCAATCTGGCAAACTGCTCCGTGAGGGTACATTGGTCCCGCCGACGGTTGGAACGATTGTCCCAGTTGGGAGGCGATGGGGATTCACAATTACGCCCAACCAAGTTTGGTCGGAGCAGAACGCACAAGGTAAAACAAGTTCGGCTTCCAATAGCGAAACGAGCAACCTCGCCGGTAAGCAAATTGGCGAATCGCAACGCGCGCGAATCAGCATCGCCAATGTTGCTAACGATGGAAACGAACGCGTGCAGGTCACCGAAACCGAACAGAGAAACGAAGCTGGAACCAGCTTGTCCGCCCAGATCAACCAAGGGACAAACCAGACGATCGTTTTAGCCGAGAACCTGATGCTGCAACGAATCGTTGAAGCGGTGGGTGCTGATCCGGCTGACGATTGCTGGACAATCTCTGGTTCGATCATGGAATTCCGCAATCAGAATCGACTGCTGATCGATACCGCCCAACGGACCAATCGAAACTAAGTGGGACGCCCGCTGCCTACCAATGATTGCCCGTTCAATACCTAGAGCAACGCAGTCATCCTCAATCCGTACAGCCGGAAAATCCGCAACAGCCCGCGACAGCCCGCGATAACGAACGCAGACTATGAGGGCCGACGAATGCATTCCCGCTTGCGTCTCAATTCAACGTAAATCCTTGCTCGAGCACATGACTAATCATGAGCAACATTTGCGGTCCCATTGGCGGTTTGCTATCATAAGGCAGAAGGAATGGAAGCAAGTACCTCGCGGAAATGTTTATGTCCTACGTCAAGCCAGACGCTGATTTCTCCGAAGAGACGGACTTTCTGGTCACCGTCACACCGGAGGACTTTGCCACCGCCCGCGACTCGCAGATTTTTGCCGAGCGAATGCAGCAGGCAATCGATGACGCACAGAGCAGTGGCTCGAGCCGCTTGGCCCTCGATTTGGCAGAGGTCGAACAGATTCGCAGCGTTGGCTTGAATGGCTTGATTGCGGTCAACAGCAACGGGCGTTGCGTCGGTTTGAGCGTGGTGCTTTTGAATGTCCAAGCGAAAGTTCGGGAGGTTTTTTCTTTGACCCGCCTCGAGCGAATGTTCGAGTTTGAAGAGCGTTCAGTCCCCGACAATCCGGTCGTTGGAAACACTGCCTAGCCCGATGCTCGAACAGCTCCCGGCGAACAGCTCC
>JARGNK010000029.1:31554-59039 GCA_029213145.1 Rubripirellula sp.
CGAACAGGGCATAGGCTTGAGGGGCCGCAATCATGAGGTGGTCTGGCAACTCGCCTTCAATCGACAAACCTCAATAAGCAATCTCCCAAGAGATCATCCAACCGCCAAGCCCGGGTCTAAAATTGGCGAAGGAAGCGAAGGTCGCCGCTGTACAGATCTCGAATATCCGTCACGCCGTGACGTCGCATGCAGAGACGCTCGACACCAAGACCGAAAGCAAAACCACTGACTTTTTCTGGGTCATATCCTACGGCTTCAAACACCGCCGGATCCACCATGCCCGCACCACCAAATTCGACCCAGTTGTCATTCCAGAAAAAGTCGACTTCGACGCTTGGCTCGGTGAATGGAAAGAAAGACGGCCGGAAGCGAATCGGAACATCACCGCCAAGATAATTCGTTGCAAAAACACGCAGGACGGTCTTCAGGTTGGCCATCGTCACATGCTCGTCAACCAACAGCCCCTCCATCTGATGAAACATCGGAAAGTGCGTTGCGTCGGGATCGTCTGGCCGATACACCCGTCCGAGCGAGATAATTCGTATGGGAGGTGGATTCTGAGCCATCACCCGAATCTGCACCGTGCTGGTTTGGCTTCGCAGTAACTGACTGCCATCCCCGCCTTGGTCATCCGAGTTGGTCGCAGCCGTAGCCAGATAAAAATTGTCTAGTGGATCTCTCGCAGGGTGGTCCTGCGGAATATTCAAAGCGACGAAGTTGTGCCAAGGATCCTCAACCTCTGGGCCCTCGGCTGCCTCGAAACCCATACGCCCCATGATTTCCATCAGGTGCGAGATCGTTTGCGTGATTGGGTGAACATGCCCCACGCGAGGACGCGTGCCTGGAAGCGTTGGATCGAACGTCGGGTCAAACGACGAATCCTCTCCACCGCCGAGCCGCTCTTTCGATGCGTCGAATGCAGCCTGGAGACTCGATTTGAATTGATTCAAACGTTTACCAGCGGTGGGGCGATCCACTTTGTCGATGGACCCCATCTGTTGCTGCACTTCTTTGAGAGCACCACTTTTTTGACCCAGGTACCGAACTCGGTTCGCCTCGAGCGCGTCGGCGTCAGCCGCGGCATCAAATGCACCGGTCGCTTCGCTCTCAAGTGTGTCGAGAGTCGCTAAAAATTTCTGCAGAGACATGTCGCAGTTAAGCCCCAAACCGCTTAAGACGCTGCGCTGGCAAGAGTTTCTTTCACCTTGTCGCAGATGTCTTTGAAACTCGCTTCATCATGAATTGCCATTTCCGAAAGTGTCTTCCGATCCAATTCAATGCCAGCCAATTTCAAGCCGTGAATGAACTCGCTGTATCGCAAATCGTGCTGTCGAGTTGCCGCGTTCAGGCGGGTAATCCAAAGCTTGCGGAAATCTCGTTTGCGGGCTCGCCGATCGCGAAAGGCGTACTGACCACTACGAATCAGCGTCTCTTTGACTGTTCGCGTCAAATTACCGCGGCCGCCACGGTAGCCTTTAGCTCGTTTGAATAGGCGTTTCTTGGATTTATGTCGAGCTTGACCCGTTGTGGTACGCATCTGTTGTGATTCCTAGATTTGGATTTCTAAAAGGTTTTCCCGCTCAGGTCCCGCAGCTCGTGCTTAAAACACGCCCACGAAGTTCTACCCAGCCGGATGGAAAACAAGGTTTCCTGTTGAGATAAAAAGAGAGTGCAGGCATCTCAGCCGCACTCTTCAGATTGAATTAGTAGCTGTTACCGTTCAATGCGGCTTGAATCGTCGCTTCCATGCAGCGATCAACCGCTGTTGTGCCACGCAGATTACGACGACGCTTCGAGGAAACCGCCTGCGCCAAGTGACTCGTTCCGCTACTGCGATGCATCGCTTTACCGGTCGCGGACAATCGAAAACGCTTCTTCGTTCCCTTGTGCGTCTTGACTTTACTTTTGCCTTTGCTCATCTGCCAGTTCCGATCCGTTGATCCGCTAAAGTGGTCTGCTTTCCCGTCGAATCCAGAAAGATACCGAAGGAGCTCAAGATTGTGAAGGCCTTTTATCGGCTGTCGACCGCCTCTCGCCCGTTTTTTATCGGATATTCCGACGTCCTTTGAGTCCTCCGAACATCTTCAGTGAACCCTGCTCTGACGAAAATAGGAGGTTCTGGCTCCTTGCGCCGCGGCCGATACTCGATCCATCGCCCAATTCGCAATGCAAGGCCCAATTAAGACAAGCAGGAATCGAGTTCGGTCGCCTCTCCGAATAGCGAATTCGCACCTGATGCCGCATTCTGCGAGCGACCTTGCTCAATAAGAATGCTCCGCTTGCAGGCGTCCCTATCAGCGTGAGCTCACGGAAAGAAACATTGTGCGCGCTGGAGCAGTCCGGTGGCGGGGTAACAAACTTGCTGAAGCGGGAGCCAGTCGGAGGTGCCCATACCGCAATTTTCGAAAGAATCGGCGTATTTCAACCTGCCAGCGTGCAAAAACGATACAGGCATCAACCCTCCACCATATTGAAACTCAAAGTCGATCAATTCGCGAAGATTTTCCAGTAAAAACAAATCTCGCTACTTCCGCGGCATACGTTCCTTTGGACCGTGCTCGAACCCCCACCCCAAACGCCCGCGCGAGCATTAGCGCACGCTCCGCATAACTCGCAGCGTTTCTTCAATCAGGCTGTCCGATGAACGATATTGGCACTGGGCCGACGCGTATTCTCTTCATCGAAGACAGCGCGGTCTACGAGCGGCTTGTGACCCAAGCTCTCGCTAAACGAAGTTGCGATTTCAAATTCGAGATCGCTCGAAATCTGGGGGATGGGATTGAGAAACTTAAATCCGAGACCTTCGACATCATCCTCTCGGACCTCGGTTTACCAGATGCGTCCGGCCTCGACGTAGTCAGGAAGTTACGTCGAGATTTCGACAGCATGCCGCTCGTCGTCCTGACCGGACTGGATGACGAAAGTGTTGCCATGCAGGCTCTCGATGTTGGTGCTCAAGACTATCTGAGAAAAAGCGAGCTTACCGCGGAAGGCTTGATCCGAGCGCTCCGCTATGCAATTCAGAGACATCAAAACTCTGTGATGAGAGAACTCGTTGAGGAACTGCACGCAAGTCGTGAGATGTTGCGTACGAAAAACAAGAGACTAGAAGAGCTCAACCGGCACGCGCATCAATTCGTCGACAACGTCTCACATGACTTTCGAACTCCATTAACGGTCATCAAAGAATACGTGTCACTGATCTCCGAGGGAATCGTTGGCGATGTTAACGCCGAGCAGTGCCGCATGCTCAACACCGTCGAAGATCGTGCAGACGATCTAAATACGATGGTCGATGACATGCTCGACGTCAGCAAAATGGAAGCTGGCGTTCTGTCGGTATGTCGAAAAAAATGCACCGTGCAAGAAATATTTGACCGCGTGTATCCAAACCTCGAGAAAAAAGCTTCGCTGCGGGATGTCAATCTCGACATCCATATCGATCCAGATCTTCCGGACCTTTATTGCGATCGCGAGAAAGCTGCTCGCGTCATGATTAACCTTGTCGTCAATGCGATCAAGTTCTGCGGCACTCCAGGCCGAGTCGTGGTTTCCGCAGTCCATCTACCAAAAACAAATGAAGTCGAAATCCGGATCAATGACAACGGCCCCGGAATCGAACCTGAATTGCTCACAAGCATCTTCGGACGCTTTAAGCAAATCGCCACAGTACCCTCCTCGCAAAGCACGAAAGGTTTCGGGCTTGGTCTCAGCATTGCAAAAGAACTTTCACGTCTCAATTTTGGGAATATCAATGTCGAAAGCGAAGTCAGCCAGGGAAGTACCTTTGCATTCACAATCCCATGCAACGATCCAGTTGCCATCGTTAGCAAGTTTCTCGCCCAAGGGTTTCCAGGCGACCGAAAGCCACAGCGTTTGCATTTCTTCACTGCAACCCTGACCGACGCAAGTTGCCTGAATGTGGCACACGAGATCGACAACCTTTTCGGTTACATCGCAAGAGAAGACGAACTTCTATTTCGTTTGAGTGAAAAGCGTTGGTTGCTGATCACCCCGATGGCCGACACGACCGTCCAGAATTACATCGATAACATCCAAAGCACACACGATCAGATCAGCCGCAATCGCCCGCTCGGCCCTCTGCCGAAAACCATGATCCAGTCAATCGGAAACTTTTCACCCGAGAGCGAACTTGACCAGCTTCTAAATACAACTTCCCAGTTAGTCGCGCAACCGAACAACTGCGAGAACTTATTTCAAACAAACCCACAACTAATAGATCCGAGTATCCACGAATACTGTGTGGCCAAATAAAGCCTCGCGTCCCAAATTAAAACCGGATTTGCAATCATGAAACCTCACAACTCAAAACGGCAGCCAAAAGTCTTGGTCATCGATGACGATCAAGACATTTCGTTCGGGACGTGCTGCCGCCTAAAGCATGCTGGCTACGAAACCATCACAGCGGGGGACGGCATGGAGGGCGTTGAACAGGCAATGAAACAGCTTCCGGATGCGATTTTGCTGGATATTCGAATGCCCAGAATGGATGGGTTCACCGCGTTAAAGCTTCTCAAGGAGAGCGAGCGAACAAAAAACATTCCCGTTGTGATCCTCTCCGCCAGCATCATTGAACAGCAGAAAGCCCTGGACTCGGGCGCTCACTTTTTCCTGCCTAAACCATGCGGCACGAAACAGATCGTCGACGCAGTGCATGCGGTCGTTTTTGGAACACCAGCTTAATCATTCGGCAAATCGTTCGGCAAATCAAGGAGCTCATTTCATGCTCGATAAAACAATTCTCATTGCGGACGACGACAAGGATTTAGTGCGTAGTCTCGAGGCAAGATGCAAGTCGCTTGGACTCAAAACAATTACGGCTCACGACGCAATGTCTGCCCTAAGCCTCGCTCGCGAAATGACGCCCGATATTTTCGTGGTCGATGTAGACATGCCAACGGGCAATGGCCTGGCCGTCTGCGAAATGCTTTGTGATGGAACGAATCCGCCTGGAATGCCCGTCATCATCCTGACCGGCAAAACGGATGAGGATGTCGTGCGTCGATGCTTCGAAATGGGGGTTTTCTACGTCCCCAAAAGCACCGAAACCTGGAAACGCCTCCTGCCACTTCTGGAAGAGTTTCTCAATCTACCAATCAATGAAGTATCCCCAAACAACCAGGGAGAAGACCACGCACAAATCAGCCTTTCGAACTCCTGAACCGTGACGCAGTTGCCTCGATTTTCTCTTGAATCGAACCATCTGTTTAAACAGACCGTCGATGCCAAATGACTTGAATCCAAGGCTTAACTTTCAGAACTCTCCTCCAATGCGAGCGAGGCAACCTCGGTTGGAAGCCCCCTCGTTTTGGAATCACTCCCCCCTCAGAGCCCTCTGCCATGTCAAAAACAACAGTGATGATTGCCGACGATGATGTTGACCTCGTCCATGCATTGAGCACCAGACTTCGAAAAATCGGTTGCAGAGTCATTAGCGTCACCGACGGAAATTCGGCTGGCCTGCACCTGTTTTTGACCGACCAAGACGATCATCAGCCGGACATCGTTATCTTGGATATTGAGATGCCAGAATGGAATGGACTAGCCCTACGCGAAGACATGTTGGTTGATGGAATCCTGGCGGAAATCCCCGTCATCATTCTCACCGGCCGATCCGATCCCCAAACCATTCGCCGCGTGGAAGATCTCAACGCTCATTACGTTCACAAATCATCTTATTGCTGGGAGAAAATTGAGACGATCCTTCGATCGCTGATGGATCAGCATCAATCAACCCAACACGGTCAACCGCTTGCCTCCTCCTAAGGAACCGCGGCAAATCGCCGAGTGAGCTCCTCCTTACCACTCGCAAACGCGCCTACCAAATCCCACGTCGAGAGTCGTCTCCGCAAATAATCACCATAGATTCGTCGCGTGGCGACCAGTTCCCGCAAGCTGCATCTGGTCGACTTTGATCTCGGGAGTTGGGCGATCGTCCTCACCCATTCGAAGCTTCAATTCGTGGCCCCAGTCAGTGCCTTCAGGAGACAACTTACGGAGCAAACGCTCGGCCCGAATCAATCGCCGTGTCTCTGGCGGATTTCGCTCCAAAGTATCCATCCATCCTGTCGCTAGAACTGCGTTTACAGCAGCGAGATCATGCCAGCCCGATACGGACGCTAATTCAGTGCAATCGCTGCGAGCTGCAACGATCAAGGTCTTCCCGTTGCCTGTCGAATTAAAGGGCGGCTGTCCGGTGAGTTGGGAAAGAGCGGGTGCAGCTCGCAAAGGCAAAGTGATGAGCGTGAACTCGTTGATCACTTGCTGTGTGAGCAAGGGTATCTCCGGAACATTCAAATATCCTTTTTCGTTCATGACAAATAAGATCGGACGCTTCGCTCGTTCCGCTCGTTCGATTTGCCTCGCAGCTTCAACCATCAGCGGGCCGAACTTACTCACTTTCTCACCGAGGACACTCTCAAAGATCTCCTCATAGACACGCATCAAGCTTGGCATTGGCTGCTCCATCAGCAATTGATGGATTTTGCGATCTTGATTGTTTCGGGGCTCAAGACTCGCCAGCTGATGCGCCGACGACACAGCCCGCAACCTCCGCAGACCAGGCTCACTCTTCACGTTTTGGTAAAGCTCAACGGCCCACATTGCTTCCTCGAGCAAGACGCTTGCCGATACAGGCCCAGTGACCGAATGAATCACGTTGCCTTGAGGAGTGAGAAAGTAACTTGCAACATTACCGCCATTCTTGCTGATCCGGCCGTTCACATTTAGAACACGAAAATCACCAACCTGCTGGTGCGCGGCGACAAAATGTTCGGAAAGGAATTCACCAACTTCATCGTCTGACAGAGCGCCCGCCCTGTATTTGGAAGCGTTGTTTCACGTAAATCCAGGTATTTTAAAATTCCCCGAAACGTGAATCAAAAATACGAGCTTTTCTTGCTGCTCAGCAAGCTGATAGGCGTCCTTCGGTTCGGCACTCCAATGAATCGTTGTGCCGAGGCGATTGTCGGCTTCTTCACAAGTTGCATCCCGGCAAGTCCCACCAATCGACTCAGGCAACTGCTCGATCGACCGATGCTCGGAAGCCGGGAACGATACCAGCGGATCGCCCTCAGGTTTAATGTTCTTCCCCGCCAACAGCCACTGCTCACCGAGGTACGCGGCGACCTGACGCGTACGTTTCACAACCGCCGTCTCGAGTCCCTCAATCCCCGTGTGAAGCCCATCTACGACAACCGGCTCGGCTGCCAGAACCTCGTCATCGACAACGCTCGCCGCGGTTGCAGATGCCAACATACTCTGTTCAGTAGCTAGATCTGACTGCGGTGCAGTGTGTGATGAACCTGAGTCGCTCTTCGTCGGGACGACTGGCCCCGTAATCAATGGCTCAGGTAGATCGTCGAATACTTCAACCGAGACAGCCGACGTCTCCGACAAATCATTCATCGATCGCAAACTTGCGACAGTCTTACTCGAATCGGCAAGGTCTAACAGCCCAGCTTGCCCTGCGATCAGTCCAAGTAAAAGACAACAGAATCCAATTTGCAGATGAATAACGACCCGATATGCTCCCGATCTTGCCGGAAAATTGTTCGAAGAAGGAAGGCGATTTTCCGTCTGTCGATCAATTTCGACAGGAGGTGCGGCAACCGGCGGCGGAATGACAAACCTCGGAGAATCTGCAGCGTTGGCCGGGGCAGCCTTCGTCATTTGAAACCTCTCATCATCTGCGAAGCAATCCGTCAGTCATTGGTCAGCGGGATGCAGGTTACCAGTTTTACATTTGTTCACCAAGCATTTCTATTGAAATCGCGTTGAAATCAATCAGCGTGCTCTCGAGCGCCAATTTTTCTGCATGCTGGTCCGACGCCTGGCCCCCGCAATGAAGGCATTCCCTGGTAATTGATACCCTTTTGCCATTTCATCGCCTCTCGCTGTCCCGTGCTGCAATCGCCCTCGCTCCCAAACGCCAATCCAGCTCGCACCGGCGGACTCCGCGGCCATCACCAAACAGGTTAAACTGCGGGGTCTACTGCTCGTCGCCTCCTAACACTTGGTTGATCTCCCGTGCTTTTTTTCGCCCGTAACCTCACGCTCATTTTCACGTTCCTCGCAACGACATGGGCGTTTGCCGCAGCACCTCAGCAGCGACCAAATATCGTTTTGATGATGGCGGATGATATGGGCATTGGAGACACCAGCGCCTACCAGGACTTCACGGGAAATTCCGATCAAGACCAACTCGCAACTCCAAACATGCAGAGACTTGCGAACCGCGGTGTGCGATTCACCGATGCCCACACAACGTCCTCACGATGCTCACCGACACGATACGGGTTGCTGACAGGACGTTACCCTTGGCGAAATCGGCTGAAGCACTGGGTCCTTTTCGGCGTTCAAGGTGATCCGATGATTGAACCCGACCGCCCGACCATCGCAACACTGCTGCAGCAAAATCACTACCGAACCGGCATGTTTGGCAAATGGCATGTTGGCCTACGTTACCGCAACTCGAACACCGGGCCCGCCGCGGGCTGGACCGATGCAGACTTGACTCAGCCACTGTTCGATACGCCAGTCGACCATGGATTCGATGTTGCCAAATTCACTTCCCGATCGCACGGAACCTCCGGGCCCTCGCCAAATGGCAAAAAGAAGAATGGCCCAAATCAGTCTGTCGGTCCCGGCCACATCCACGGACGCGAAACCGTCGGGGCGACGGGCAATGGAAAAGAGATCGCATCCAGCGGACCACATGCCTATGTCTTAGAGAAGCTAGGCGGACGTCACCTGCGACACACGTTGAAGTTTCTTCGCACGCATGTGGAAACTCCTAAGACATCGAAAGATCCATTTTTTGTTTACTACGCCAGTAATTCAAATCATGGCCCGCATACGCCAGATTCCGAGATTGAATCCGTTGCCGTTGCCGGAGCGTCTCGAAATCAAGCTGGTGAGCCGATGAATACACGCAGCGACTACATCTATGAAAATGATGTCGTCCTAGGATTGCTGATGGACTACCTCGCTGAAACAAATGACCCGCGTCGCCCCGGGCATCCACTCATCGAAAACACAATTGTGATTTTCACGAGCGACAATGGTGCGGAAATTAAGAACAAATACGCAACCGGACCATTTCGCAGTCATAAAGGCTCGGTCTACGAAGGTGGGCATCGCGTGCCATTTCTTGTTTCGTGGGAACTCGGCGGCGTCGGTGACGGGAATTCCACCACTCAAGGACGTACTGATGGTAGTCTCCTCTGCCTACAAGACATGTACGCCACCTTTGCGGAGATACTTGAAACCGACATGCCTGATTACACAGCGGGAAAAAAAGGAGGGGAAGACAGCTTGAGTGTGCTCCCAGCTTGGCGAGGTGAAGAGATGATATCACGACCGGTTTTCTTCAACGACCACAATGAAGCCAAAGACCGCGCCGCCAGCGCCATTCGGATTGACAACCCACTGATAGATGGATCCGTAAAAACCGGCAAATGGAAACTCTTCCTCAACGCAAGGCTGTTGAGAGAGGGGGTCGCTGAACCAACCGAGCTTTACAATTTATCGTCCGACCCAATGGAAGCATCCAATTTGCTCCAGTCTCCCGAACTGCAACCCCTTGTAAAAACATTGAATGCGATGGCATTGCAGCACCGTACGACCGGTGGACATCGATTTGTCCCACTCGCATCGAACCAACGTATCGCACTCTCTTGGGTGGATGCTACAGCGGAAGCCAATACAACGCTGGTTGATGCGCGAAACATATTCGCAAAGACAGAACATGCCCATGCCGCCATTGAAATCGTGGACGCAAACGGATCCAAGGTTGCGGTCAAAATAACAGGCCTGGATCGGGAAGATGAAATAGCGAGCGGATTTTCAATCAACCAACGCGGCTTAGGCTTGCTCGGCGGGCGCGTTGAGCAAGTGGATGAATCTGAATCACTGGTCTTAAGTTTCGATCGAGACGTTATCGTTGAATCAGTCTCCATTGTCGCGGGCAATGGGGTTTGCGGGGGTTACTACCAGATCCAAAATCGTTCGCCGCTCGCAATCTACTGCGTCGATGCCGACATCGATGCGCACGACCAATCCGGGAAATTAAGCGATATCGGCTTGGTCCGCGCAAATGAAACTTTACGCCTAGACAGTCATCCGCATTACGACGTGGAGACGCCGGGAAAATGGCGAGTGCGAGATTTAACATTCCGTCTACTTGATTCCGCAAGCTCGAAGTGAAGGTGTCAGCATTACTCGGCGTAGCGTCCCATTTAAAATAGGCCGGGTCACATGATGCCATGTCTCGTTAATCCACAACGCCCAATCGAAGGAAATTGACGAAAAGGCATTCTTCGGTCACCTTGACCAGTAACCCAGCATTTTCAACAACTTCGGATCACCGGAAACAGGACGCCCGTTTTCATCAATCATCCCTAAGGGCTGCACAACTTGGTCCGTCGGAAAAAACTTGAATGTTACCGCAAAGGGAGACGTGTCTGTTGTGGTCCACGCCCCAATCAGCCCATAGGTGTTCGACAGGTAATCTCGGGTAGCGAACACGCGTCCAGAAGTACGGCCAACATCATCCAACAAGCTTTTACCGCTTAGCAGATTTGCTTGATTCAATTTCCAACCGAGTGCACTCAGCAGCGTTGGCACCAGATCGGCATGGCAAGTTGGCGTGTCCAGCAATCGCCCCTTAAGACCCGGCACAAAAAGAACTGCGGGGGTCATGGTTTGAACTTTTGAAATTCTTGTGCCATGCCCAACCGTGCCATCCTCTAAAAACGCTTCCCCATGATCACCGGTAACAAGCACGATCCGGTCCCGCCGCATAATGGACGATAGAAATCGATCAATCGTCCGGGCACTGTTGCGGTAACGATTCCAAACTGCATCTCGCGAATTGACAGAATACGGATAGAGCAATCGATCATCTGCCGATGGCTGGAAAACCTGATCCTTCGGATAGCTACGATAGATAGCATGGGTTGCATAAAGGTAAAGAACCGCCATCCGTGGCGGCCGCAGATTCCGCGGTTCATCCAAATACAACTTCGCCGCCAGCGTTGCCCGCCGATCGCTGCTCAAACCGTTCTGGCGATGCACATCAAATTGATCAAATTTCTGATCATTGATAAATGGATCCATGTCGAAAGCGGCCCACTGATCATGGCCCGCAAAAAAGCCCACCTCGTATCCCCCCTGCTGCATAAGCCGATTTAGGATGGGGGTGTACCGAACAGAAGACTCGTACCAACTCGGATCAAGCCCATTGAGCAAACTGAACATACCGTGCGTCGTTGCATTGCCCCCCGAGAAATGTTGACGACACCACAAAGAGTCCTTCGCGTAGCGGTGCAAATGCGGCATCACATTTGCATCCAGCAACTCCGGACGCATTGACTCCACAATCACCAATAAAACATCTGGCAGTTCATCGCTGGTGCCGGAGGTTTTGCTGTCAACAGCGAGCAGGCGGAATTCATTGGCACGCCCAGCCAAATTTTCCGTCTTGCTTTCTGTCGTATCTACTGCAATGGCCGAGACAGATTCAGCGACCGTCACACTGCCGTCAAAGAAGTGGAATGCACAAAGTGGATTGCGAATGGAATGTTCCCCGCACCACCGCCGCGTGCGATCCCATTCATAAATCGCGGGACTCGACAAAACAATCGAGATCAGAAGGAGCAAACCAATTCGCGTGCCGACGGAAATGCGGGGCCGCCGCGTTACCACCTGACCAGTCTGAATGCGTACTACTTCAAACAGAGCCAACAAGAACAACGGCGTTAGGACCGCTAGAATCGCGGAAGCTGTCGTGACCCAACTGGCGCTCGCAAGCAAACTTTTCCAATGGAACAGAATTTCGAGCATCGACATCGACAAGAAGCGTTCATCGATCCACCCATGTAGCAAAGCATCAAGCGAAACCAGCAGCGGAATTGCAACGCACCAACTAAGCCCAAGCATCATGCCCAAACGGTATCGCCAGATCGAGATGGCCAAACCAAGCAGGGCTCCGGGAGTAATCAACCAAATCGACTGACTAATCACCCAGCCCACGCGAACGGCCACAGGCAGGTCAGAGTCATGGGTAGCATCGCCGAAAGGATGCAAGAGTGCGACCAGGGTGGTCACCAAAACTGCCTGAATCGAAAAAGCGACAATCCGAATCCTCGGATCGTCGCCCCTTTGGTTCAATGCTTGTTGGCGGTTAAGACTTTCCACGGACCAGATATCAACGGTCGCGAATCTCTGCGGTTAGCAATGCTTCTGCGGACATGCTTTTCTGTCCCTGTGCCTCAATCACCACGTTGGTCTTACGCGGACCGACCCCCTCATCCAAGGCGGTGAACTCAGCAAACAGAATCTGCGTCTTCTTTGCTTCAGCCGTCGGCTGGAATTCAACGTCCCACCCCTCGGCCGTAATCGACTCAACTTGGAACGGTTCGCGGCAAATCAGCACAATCTTTTGACGTACCGATTCCCCTGGCTTGACCTTTCCAATTGCAATTGCTTGAGGCGAGATCGTCAGAGGGCTCTTTACTTCCCCGTTTACCCGCAAGGGGACGGTCGGCATGCCACGATCATTGGTTTGAACAATCAGTTCATCTTGAAAAAATCCGATCGGAGCCTCTTCGCTGATGGTAACCGATATCTCGTAATTCGCGCGACCATTACCGCGACTGACTTCGGCAAACTGCGGGGCTAACCACGGCAAATTGCTTCGCACGTCAACAATTTTCCAATCCCTTCGCCCAGCGTAAGAAACCTTGGAAACACTGGTGGCAGCTTGTGCTTGTTCAATCGCCCCAAATTCAATGGCACCGGGGTCAAAAACCATATCGCTGCGAATATATCCATCGACTCTAAGCCGAACCTCTGAAAACCGGGGACGATCAATTACAACCGTCAATGTGGCACCTCGCTTACCTCGGAAAGTGCCAGTATTGAAGCGGGCGAGCAACGTTCCTGTCTGGCCAGGTTCGATGGTTTGATCCTTGAGAATCGCCGTCGTACACCCGCAACTTGTTCGAACCGACCGAATGTGCATGGTGGTTTTGAACGGATTACGAATCGGAAATTCAAACTCAGTCTTAGACGCGACCGCCACCGTCCCAAAGTCGTGTTTCTTCACCGGAAATGCTGAGGCACTCCAATCAGCAGCGGTGGATACAGGAACAGGAACCAAAGAACACAGCAGTGCAAAGATTGTCAGGCGAATCATGGCTGTAGCCGCGGGCATGGGTTAGTAAGAGGTCAAAAATGCTTCTCGACGTCGAGAAATCTACGTTGTGGAACAGGCCATGACCTCCAACAAATATTCAAACTACCGCTCTTTACGAGCGACACAACCGGAAATCGGGTGGTCGACACAAGTTTCTTACCGAAAAACGAGTGAATATTCGCTTAGGGTCGTTAGATGGGGAGGAAACTGACACCCCGTCAGCAAAACAGCCTCGACAAAGCCGGCCGGCAGCGTATCACGCCCAACGACGGTGTCCAAAGTTCATCCGGTCGCCAAGCTAGCTGATTCCGATCGATTCAGATCTTTAAAACAATGGCCTACTCACTTCATAAGAGCAACATCATCATTCCTTCGCCGGACCGCGGCCGATTGCGAGCCTACCCGAATCAACCAGCGGCGAATTCAGCAAATCCAGGCAAGCGACACTACCTTGATGCTCAAAGATGCCTCAGCTTCACTCCGGGCAAGGCCTCACCCCAAACCCTCGACTGCAGTCGCTCAATTCAGGCCACCAGCAATCAGCCGCTTTTGGCCTGTATCCGCTATGTGCCTGGCATTGAATTCAGCATTGAATTCAGCATTGAATTCAGCATTGAATTCAGCATTGAATTCAAACGCCGAGTTCGACTGGGTTTACGTGGGTCGAGTTGGCTAGTGCGATCAAGCCAACCATTACCATCGCGCAAAAGAAAACAGGGCGGGACTCAAGTGAGTCCCGCCCTGCTTTTGTTTCGCGTGCGTCCTGCGCGGTTGTTCTAGATCGCCCTCATTGGCGAACGAAAGAGCCTACTTATGCTCCGCAGCCACAGCTTGGCTCGGCTCCGCAAGCTGGCTCACAGCTATTGCAGCCGTTGCAGCTATCGCAGCTATCGCAGCCGTGGCAACCGTGATGGAACAGTCGCGTCAGCAAGCTTCGGACTGGGCCTTCGCTTTTGGCACCACAGCAGGGATCACAAGGATCACAGCAGGAGCTTTGCGAGCAGGCTGGTGCTGGGCAGCAAACTTCGACTGGAACCTGCTTGCAAACCACTCGTGGAACACACTTGGTGACCGTGTAGGGCTCGCAAACCTTTCGGCATTTCGCGACTTTGACGGTTTTGGTGTAGCACTCTTTGCGGCACTTGGTCTCGCAAACAGTCTTGGTGCGGCACTCAGGAACCATCTTGCAAACCTTGTAGGTGCAAGTACGAGTCTTGCACTCGGGAACCATTTTGCAGGTGGTGTAGTTGCAAGACTTCTGTCGTGTCTCACACTTGTAGCCACAGCAAACGGTGTAGGTGCAGGTACGGGTCTTGCACTCAGGAACCATCTTGCAAACGGTGTAATTGCAGACTCGAGAGCGAGTCTCGCACTTGTAGCCACAGCATACTGTGTACTTGCAAGTTCGTGTCTTGCACTCAGGAACCATCTTGCAAACGGTGTAGTTGCAGGTTCGCGTCTTGCACTCAGGAACCATCTTGCAGACGGTGTAGTTGCAGACCTTTGTCTTGCACTCGGGAACCTTACGGCAAACGGTGTAAGGGACTTCGCGAGTTCGGCACTCACGATGGTAGCGAGTGCAGGAAATTTCCTTTTCCTCGCAGGTCGGAACCCAGATCTTCTTGCAAACCGTCTTGGGTGGGCACTGAACACACTCGACGCGGCACTCGCCAGGAGTGTAAACGCACTTGCAGTTGCAAGCGTCGTAGCTCCAGGTACCTGGCTCTCGGACAACTTTCTTCATGACAGGACCAGGAATCGTCTCAGTCTTGGTTTCCCAGTGACCGCCACGAACTTTGATCGTCTTTGTGTAGGTTTCCGGAACCATCACGCTGTAGGACTCAGTGCGGACCTTTTCTTCTTTAACCGTATTGTAAACGGTGTAATTGATGGTCCGCTGCTTTGTTTCGTACACAGGCTTCATGACTGTGTAATTGATCGTTCTCGTGCGTGTCTCGTATACCGGCTTGCGGACGGTGTAGTTGATCGTCTTCGTACGAGTTTCGTATTGTGGGATCTTGACCGTGTACTTGGTCTCACGTTGACGAGTTTCGTAGACAGGCTTGCAAACGGTGTAATTGATCGTCTTGGTACGAGTCTCGTACTGAGGGATCTTGACCGTGTAATTAGTCGTCTTGGTGTGCGTCTCGTAAACGGGCTTCATGACGGTGTAGTTAATCGTACGGGTTTTTGTCTCGTACTGTGGCACCATCACTTTGTATTGAATTTCGCGAGTGGTCGTTTCCGGTACCATCCGGACGGCCTGAACTTCGCGGTCTTCGTAATAAACTTCGTTTCGTGTGCGATAGCGAGTTTCCTCAACCTTATCGTACACAGTTTCACGAACGGTTCGCATCACGGTGTAGGTTCCGCCAGCGACGCTTCCGTCACTCGCTTCAACACCTTCAGCGACAGTACCACAACCACCACAACCTTCGTAGCTAATCGCACCACAATAAGCAGCAATCGCGGTATTCGATCCAGCAATCATTGCGAACAACGCAACTACTGGAAGTAACCACAGCCTTTTCATCATCAAAATCTCCACAGGAACAACACTAGTTGCTAGGACGCAGCTTCCAACGCTCGCCCGTGCTCCGGCACCGGCGGCGTGTCATCAATCCCCGTGCATTTTCGCTGCTGCGAATCAAACGGATCCATTTGCTGCCAGCCTAGCTTCGCTTGGGCAAGCTCATTGGATCGCGCAATCATTGCGCAATGACGAAACGGTTCTCGATGCACTGACTACATCGTCTACGGCCTAAACGTGAGTCACGCAAAGATGAACGCCAAGGTAAAACATTCTGTTTGCGTAGACCCGATAGAACGGCAGTTCAGCAAATGCCGATTGTGCCAAGTAATCCGAGTAGCCGCTGAATGTGTTTCCCCAACCCAACCGACTGTCGTTTGAACCGAACAATTATTCGCTGCGATCGTTATCTTCGTTCGGGCTGAAAGATGAGAAATATTCACAAGCCGTTGAAGTCGCTCGCCTTTCCCATTGCATGACTGCCGCTGCGAGCACTCTTCGGTGAATCGCTGATGCCCAACCTAGCGAGACCGTCGCGAGAGGCAGCAAAGTAACAGAAAGCAGCAGACTGCTGTATCAGAAAGCAGCAGACTGCTCACTCCTATCGAGAAGCAGTCGCCTTTCAACCTAGACAGAGTGATCGATTCAATCGCCCATCTGTTGCGATCGCTCTAAGAAATCAACAACCGCATTCGAGCTGGGGCGGCAGTTCCCCCGAAAAGGAACTTTCCCCGAGGCCACGGCCCCCCTTCAAAAATATTTCTCGGGAGCGATTTTCCACCATGTCACGCCACTGCTTAATGTAGTGGTCTTACCATTCGCAAGACAAGGAAAGCTGTTTTATTCCGATACGCAATAAAGACGTTTGTCCGAGCGAATGAATAGCCGTCCATCGCTAACTGCAGGAGTGCCACCGAATGACTCGGATGATTCGGTTAATTGATTACTGGCGATCAGTTCGAATTTGTCGCCAGCCTTCAAAACGTGGGTCGTCCCATCCCCTTTCAAAAAGTAGATCTTGCCGTCGGCCGCTACGGCGGAGGCATAATCCATTGCCCCGAAGCCACCACCGAAGCCACCGCGACCTCTTGTTCCGCCACCAATCACGGGCCGTCCTGTGTTGCCCGGATTTGCCCGGTCGCTTTGACGACTACCGCCGGCCGATGGCAGGCGTCCCTTAAAGACGGAGCTGCCGTCTTCGGCGCGAATGCAGTTGGCAACGCCGTTAGAGAAATAGTAGATCCGGCCATTGACTACCAACGGAGAACCGAATCGGCCAGTATCGTTGCCCGACCAAACCGTATGAGACTCTGAAACATCGCCTTTGCCGCCAACCCGAACGGCGACCGATCCGCCGCTGCGACCTTCGATACCGTACAAGACACCATCAGCTTCAACGACGCTGGAACTGTACTGGTCGGAATCTATTGCTTGGGCGAACCAACGAAGCTTACCCGTTTCGGGGTTCATTCCCCAAAACTCGTAAGGAACTCCGAGAACCAAATCAGTGCGACCGTCGGTTGTCGTAAGGATTGGCGTTCCCCAGACATTGGATAACCCATCGGTCTCCTGCTTCCAGAGCTGCTTGCCCGTCGTTTTATCTAACGCGACCAGCGATCGGCTTTCCGCACTGGCGGTCACAATTAAGCGGTTTTCGTGAAGAATCGGACTGGAAGAAGATCCCCAGCGGCGATCGTCGCTTCCTGCCCCAACACTCTGCTGCCACAATCGATTCCCCTCCAAATCGAACGCATGCACACCCGATTTGCCGAAAAACGTGTAAACTCGCTCGCCGTCCGAAACCGGTGTATGCGAAGCATAACCGTGGGCCGTCACGCCAATACCGGAATAAGGATCTTCGGGCTGGGTTGAGTCGACAGCAACTTGCCAGTCGATCTTGCCTGTTGTGGCGTCAACACAAATCAGATGCCGCTTCAATTTGGAAAGATCACCTGGATTCTCGCGATCAAGTCCATAACCGGAGTAACAAGTCACAAACACTCGGTTTCCGACCACTACGGGACTGCTGACGCCAGCCCCAGGCAAATCAAGCTTCCAGGCAACGTTCTGATCTGGCCCCCATTGACTGGGAGTCGCGTCTGTTTGTTGGCTTACGCCCGAGCCGTTTGGCCCGCGAAAACGCAGCCAGTCGGCGTAGCCGAGCGAAAACATCGCCATCGAAAACGCAACGGCGAGGGAAATCCGTAGACCCGACATTAAAGAACCTGTTAGTTGTGCGGAGGGTTGGAATGACTGTCCCAACGTGAATTTCTGGTCAGCGACCACGCCAATTCAACCCGGATGCCGCCGTTTGGTTCCGATTATTGCAGTATTGTGGCCAATTTAGGCTCGCGTCTAAAAAGATCGGAACCATCCCCCCGCCTTTTCGAGCCTCCGTCAGAATCCTCCCCCCCGCTCAACTCCATCAGCGTTACAATGCGATACCCTAGACGGGGTGGCAATTCGCTAACTCGCCGAGAGATTCGCAACTCTCCTTTTTTAATTATTACTCGTTCTGGAATCTCAGCGGCACGGAAGACGGCTCCAGATGATACACGGAAACATCTTTGATTCAAAAAGCCTCCTGGTTCGTTCCCATAACCCTTTATTTGGCTGCGATTTCGGTCGATTTCGTACAGACCGAATCGGGGACTGCTGGAATGATCTTTCTGGGGGCCGCGATCTCTGGGTGGCTGCTTCCTAAACGCCATTTCTACGTTGCGGTAACGGTGATTGGCCTGACCTTTCTGCTGCCCTTGGCTGCTCACCTCAACGACCCGTGGCAGTGGTGCTATCGCTTGCCAGGATGCGTCTGCTTGGCACTTCTTGCATTTTTCCGAGACCAGCAAAGCGGCTTCGGTTTTCAATGGAAAGCTTTGGGTCACGAAGAAACAGAAACAACCTTTGGCAACACTGCCGATTCGATCGATACACACACACAGATCGGAATCGATGTCGATGACCTGATGGAATTTTCGTTTAACGATGTCCATCACGATCACGAAACGGCAGTAAGTGAAACCCACCATCGACGCAAAAAAGAGGTAGCACAGTTCGCGTTAGATGCTGGTGAAACCCGTGACTATATCGAACCCGCGCTGCAGCGGCTTTACGATACAGGCAAGTTCACCGACGCGCAGATGAAAATGATCGCCAATGAAATGCGTATTCTTGAGGACCGCGGACTTGTAGCTGGCTTCGCCTCGTGCTTGCCAAGCGGAACCCAAATCGGTCGCTTCGTTGTCGAAGAACCGCTCGGTCGTGGCGGTGAGGGCTATGTCTACCGCGGGCACGACGAAAGCGGACAGCCTGGCGCGATAAAGATCCTGCACAACATGCGAGTCAGCGACCGCTTTCGCCGTGAAATGCATGTCGTGCGGCAATTGGCCCATCCAAACATTGTAACCGCCTACGAAGTTGGTGAATTCCGAGGGCTTCCATTCATCACGATGGAATTGCTCACCGGCCCCGATTTGTACGTACGGGTTCGAGAGTCTGGTCCACTCGGCTGGCAGGAGGCAACCAACTACATCCTGCAAGCATCACGCGCACTAAGTCACGCACACCAACGAAAACTGATTCATCGCGATCTCAAGCCGGGCAACATGATCCTCAGCGGGGGTGACGCGCTCAAATTAGTCGACTTTGGCTTGGCCGCAATGGGAGATTCGGAAGCGGAAAACACTGACAGTGTTTATCGTTTCCAAACCGAAGACGGCCATTTGGCCGGAACACTTCCATTCATGGCGCCGGAGCAGGCACGGTCACTCGCAAATGCCAACGTTCAGTCGGATATCTATGGACTCGGGGCAACGTGGTACTACCTGTTGACCGGCCAAGAACGCCTCAAGGGAAAAACGTTTTCACAGCAATTTGAAAACCTGCTAGTTCATCGCCAATTTCACTCGCTCGACAAAAAATGCCTTCCGGAAGATCTATACGAAATTTTTCGGAAGACGGTTTCCTACGACCCAAGTAACCGACACGCATCCTGCGATGAGCTCAGCAGCGAAATTGAAGAGACACTAAAAAAGACTGGCAAGCTTGTTGACCTAGATGAGATCAATGTGCTGGTGATTGAGGACAGCAAAACAGACATGCTCTTCACAATCGAAATGCTACGGCGATCTAATTCATCGCTCAACATTCATCAAGCCAACTCACTTGCGAGCGGAATTGAAATTTGCAAGAAGCTGGAGATAGGACTGGTCCTTTTGGACCTGACGCTGCCCGACAGTAGTGGGGTCGAAACCGTCGAGCGGTTTCGACATCTGTTTCCGAACCTACCGTTGGTGGTACTAACGGGCATGAGCAAAGATGAGGTGAGCGAACAAACACTCGCCGCCGGGGCCGACACATTCGTTTCGAAACAGGCGCTCACAGCCCACCGAATGGAACGCACCATTTTCGTCACCCTTAGCCGACATCGTCACTTTCGGCCTGACGGTGGAGCATCGTTTCCTCAAAGCTCTGGCTCTGACACGTCAGCGTGAAATCGAATCCAAGCTTTACGAAATGACATAATACCGACTCTTTGCTCGAGTCGCCGGCCGGTCAACTCACCTGAAACGGCTTCACCAACACGCAAATCCCAGGATGAATTCGTCTGTTCATCACGCATTCGCCAGGATCTTTCGTGCTGAAAGGAAAGCGATTTCCCAGCAATCCGCGAGTCGAAAATTCGCACAACAGCCCCCTCGCGATCAAACGTTACAACCATGTTTTGTCCGTTCAGAACGAGCGATTGAACCGGCCTCTCGATCAATCGTGCCATCGAAATCATGTACGACTTACCATCGACATCAAAACCAAAGACGTATTGATCGGGGTCAGCGTACAACTCTTTTGTGAAGCGTCTTGCTGTGCGCGGCAACTCCAGAACTGTCGTGCTGGGAAATCGCTCCCGCCACGCTGACCAAGTCAGCATGTCCGAAACGAGCGGCTTAAGCACCTTTCCTTCAAGTTGGCCAGACATGCCACGGCCGAGTAAATGCGACCACTCGGTACCAGTCTCGAGATCACTCATCACCAAACTGCGCATCCACAACTTTCCTGAAACGCGCAGGGTAAGCGTTTGCTGTTCTAATTCGCGGACGTACACGACGCCGTTGTAACAGAGGTGTCACCAAGTCGCAGCGATCGCCCTTCCCCCCAGTCTGTCATTGATAATCTCGCGTCGTGGGCCTGTCAGCTGATTGATGGGATAGGCTCGCGACTCACCATTTAACGTGATCCCGATCACTAGCTCGTTTGGCGCGATGTGAGCCTCCGCTGCCGAAACAATCTTGGGGTCAGTAATGGCGTCAAAGGGCCGAGAGATGACCACTTTCGGCGAATAGTCGGGAGGGCCGGTCTGCTCGTCTGGCAGCTGTGCAAAAACAACGCCAGGAAAAACCAATACAAAGATTGATCCGAGTGTTCGGTACATTTGGACAGCTCCACGGGTTTCGCTTGGATGGTCGAATAACCACAACCCCTAAGCTTAGCCGCCCCAACGGTGCATCACCTCATTATCGACCGACAGCTGATCGAGAATTCGACTGACGACAAAATCGACCAGAGAATCAAGATCACTAACGCCGTGATACCAACCTGGCATCGCCGGCAAGAGCACAGCACCCGATGCGGCCAAGCGATGCATATTTTCCAGTTGCAGCACACTCAGCGGTGTTTCACGAGGCACCAGCACAAGCTTTCGTTGTTCCTTCAGATGCACTTCTGCCGCTCTTTGAATCAAATTTGATGATGCAGCACGAGCGATACCGCTGAGCGTGCTACCACTGCAAGGGCAGACAACCATTGCGGACGTTTGGAAAGAGCCGCTTGCAATTGGTGTCATGTAGTCATCATAACGATGGTAGTGCACACAGCCAGAGACCGACTCGGCTGCTCGGTTGGCTAAATCACTGACGCCGGCCGAAGTACTCCACGACGCGACGTGTCCGAGCAGTCGCTGGAGATCGGGTTGGCTTAGATCGAGTTGAAAACCGAGCTCTTGCAAGATGACCGCCGCCCCGCTTGGACTAATGGTCAGGTGAATTTCCCGATCTGCCTGCGTCAATAGTTGCAGTAAACGAACCGCATACACTGCTCCGCTGGCGCCGGTGATCGCAACCACGAGCGGATGGGAAGAACTATTTGCTGGTACTTGGCTCATGGCGACCCTTCAACATCGCTTGAGATCTCATCCGCAGGACGGGTGCCCTCGTAAATCATCGCGACCCCAAGGGTTAATGCCGTATAGCGAACATCCTTCAATCCAGCGGCACGCATTTTTTCCGCTAAGGCCTCACCATCGGGGAATTGCCCAACTGACTCGGGCAAATATTTGTACGCAGACTTGTCGTTCCGTGCGAACAATTGTCCAATTTTCGGGAGCACGTGCTGAAAGTAGAACCCGTAGATTTGACGTAGCCCCCAGAACCGAGGCCGAGCAAACTCCAGGACCATCACTTGGCCACCCGGCTTACAAACGCGATACATTTCGCTCAAGCCACGATCTGTGTCGGCCACATTCCGTAATCCGAATGCAACCGTCACGCACTGAAACGTCTGCTCGGCAAACGGCAGAGCCTGCGAATCAGCCTCCAGAAATTGAATGCCATTCGAGTGCTGATGCTCCGCCGCTTTACGATCCGCGATCTCGAGCATCGCATGACAGAAATCGCTACCAACGACCTCCACCTCACCCGATCCAGCATTCGAGATCGCGAGCGCCAAATCGCCGGTCCCGGTGCAGGTGTCCAGAACCGGGAAGCCCGGCTTGATCCGCAATTTACGCACTGCCCGCCAACGCCAGTAACGGTCAACATTTAACGAAAGCAGATGATTCATCGTGTCATATCGCGGAGCGATCTGACGAAACATCTCCCTCACGCGAAGATTGCTCTTATCGACCGTCGCTTCATCGCAGGAAGAAACGGAATCAGGTGGGGTAGAAACAACTGGCATGGTGAGGTGACACACCTTTGAAACGGGGTTGAGATTCGTCACAGTGTAGCAGTGATGGCAAAGAGGTTCGAAGCCACCATCCATCTGACCGTTTCAATCCAGTTCCGGCCAAACCTGTTTTAGCAACGAAAAAGCGAGCAAATATCGGAATGCGTGTTCTTCTGTTCGACATCGATGGAACATTGCTGGTGACAGACGATGGAGGAAAAACAGCACTAGAAGCTGCGTTGGCCGATGAATTTGAGCTTTCTGCGGTGGATGTCGCGATCAGCTTTGCCGGCCGAACAGACCGATCCTTGCTACGAGAACTGCTGGAGCGGAACCGGCTCGACGCTTCCGAACCCAACCAAACCCGCCTCGCAAGACGGTATTCCGCCTACCTCCCGAAGATCCTCGCCCAACGCGGTGGCGAGATCCTCCCAGGTGTAACCGAGCTGCTGGAAAAAATCGCCGCCCAGGACAACTTTCTCTGTTACGTAATGACCGGGAATCTTCGCGAGACCGCAACCCACAAATTGAACCATTTCGGGCTAACCCGCTACTTTCAGGGTGTGTATGGGGGCGATCACGATTCCGAACGTGACGACCTTGCTCGCCGTACCGCCGCTGATCTCCGTGATCGCCATGGCGAACAGCAGCTAGGGGAAGTGATTGTCATCGGAGATACACCTCAAGACATTCGTTGTGGACATGCAATCGGTGCGCGAGTCGTTGCAGTTTGCACTGGCTCGTACGGTCGCTCCGCGCTCGAAGCAGAAAAACCAGCTGCTGTATTGAATGACTTCGCTGATGTCACCGCGATACACGATTTACTCGCAGCTCCATGATTTTGCACATCGACATGGACGCCTTTTACGCGGCGATCGAGCAGCGGGATCACCCCAGGCTGCGGGGTCGCCCGGTGATCGTAGGCGGAACCTCCCAACGTGGTGTCGTGATGGCAGCAAGTTATGAGGCGAGGCGTTTTGGAATCCACAGCGCAATGCCAGGTCGCCACGCTGTGGAACTCTGCCCCGAAGCGATTTTCATTCGCAGCCGCATGCAGCACTATGCGGAAGTTGGCCGACAGGTACGCGAAATTTTTCACCGCTACACTCCGCTTGTGCAGCCGCTTTCACTCGATGAAGCTTTCCTTGATGTTTCAGGGAGCATTCGTCTGTATGGTTCACCCGAGACAATCGGCAAATCGATCAAGCAGACAATCCAGTCGGAGCTGGGATTAACGGCTAGTGTTGGGATCGCGCCGCTCAAATTTGTTGCCAAGATCGCGAGCGACCTGAACAAGCCGGATGGGTTCGTTCAGGTAAGCGAAGAAGGACTGCGGGACTTTCTCGATCCGCTGCCCGTTGCTCGATTGTGGGGCGTTGGGCGGGTAGGCCGAGAAAAACTACAACGTTTGAATCTGAATCGAATAGGTGATATCCGCGTTTTTGACGCGGATATCCTCAGGCAGAATTTTGGAAGTTGGGGCGAACATCTTTGGCGACTGGCCAACGGAATTGACCCGCGAAAAGTCGTTCCCGATCATCGCGCAAAACAAATCAGCCATGAACGAACGTTCCAAGAAGACATCACTGACGAAGGCATGCTGAACGCAGCAGTCAGCCATTTAAGCCAACAAGTTGCTCGCCGCCTCCGCCGCAATGGACGACAAACAGGTAGCATCTCGTTGAAATACCGACGCGAGGATTTCCAGACGTTCTCAAGCACTCAAAAACTCTCTCAGCCTACCGACTCAACTGAGAAAATCGCCTCGCTAGCAAGCGAGTTACTCAAGACGATGCGTCGCCGGCAACCGCGGGCCGTCCGACTGATTGGCGTATCGTTGGGGGCACTGACGGAAAACAATGCCCTCAAGCAACTATCCTTGTTTGACTCGGAGTCTCGCGAACAACGTGACATCGACCAAATCGTTGATGCAATCAGCGATCAACTGGGCGGTGACCCGATCTACCGCGCAACCAGTCACCAGTGGGTCGCCAGGAAAAACAAAGAGTAAGCCTGCGGCGGGCATTCGGAGACAGAGTCCCATCTCCGAACACCACCACGAACGCGATCATCATTGCCAAGGATCAAACAGCGTCGGTCTCGTAAGGAATATCCTCAATCAACTCCATCGGCAATGGAGCGACTGGCAAGTCAGCTTCGCGTGAAATCAAATCAACCGCTTGCTGAGCTCGCTGCACGATACTTTCGCGAGTTTGCCCTTTGTAGCTCTTGCTGGCGGCACTCGGGCTGAGCGGACCACTAAATCCGATCGAAGCCAAGTGTTTGACCAATTCAACGTGGTTAAGTGCCCCTTCTTTCTCCGGAAGCACACGATCGGCCGTCTCTGCCTTGGTTGGATCAACATCCTCGGGGACCGAGCCCAATCGAACGCCGACAATCTGATCGCACTTCAACTCCCTGAGCTGATCCATCGCGCCATCACCGACGACCCAATCCCAAGTGTCAATCAAGCAACCGACACCGTCAGCATTCACCGATTGGATCAAGGCCAAGAACCCTTCGACATTTCTTACAAAAGGAAATTCTTTCCCCTTTTCGAGTTCCTTGCCTGCCGAAAATCCAACGCCCAGCTGAATGCCTCGAGGCGACAGGACTTCGGCAATTTGGGTCAGTCGCGCACCTTGTGCCTCGAAGTACTCGTGATAGGGCAAACGGTCAGTTGCCGCCGGTAAGCGAATAAAACAACGAGTGGCCTCAAGTTCCTTCGCCAACTCAGCCAGTGGATGCAAACTTCCAACCTGACTGGTGAAAGTTTCTTCGTCCGAATCAAGATCAACGCCCAGGTTGAACCCACCAATCAAAATATTGGCAGCTCGCAGATACTTAGATGCATCTTCCGTGTCGGTCCGCTGGCTGCGGCGCAACATGTCATGCATGTCAACGTCCATGCCAGTGAAACCATAGGTCAGAGCTAACTCAATCAGCTCACTTTGCCGACCATTGATACCCAGGGCGCTGGGAGAAAAATTCTTTAACATTTGATCTGTTTCCTTTTACCGTCCAATAGAGAGGTCAATACGAATCTGTCATCATTGGGCACGGACGTGTCGTCCGCGGGTTGGCCCGGCCACCTTCAGGCACCGTTCTACCTGGTTGCCGAGCCTTCAAACCACGGTTGGAAAGGCGAGGGTTGATCGCGAAGCTCAAGAGTATCGCAGACAACGGCCATCGCAGCCAAGGGGCGTTCTCACACATCGATCAAGAGGGCCGGAAACGCGTGAAAGGGCCAAAATCGACGGGGAACCAGTCGATTTGGAACGCGCGAGAACGCGGAATGCCCCACTGTCCGCCAAAAAAACATTGATTCATGCCTGACCCTGCCAGCTCCGAGCGACCACCATCCGGGCCGAACAGCCATCCTGCTTCGAACCCAGATACCGCCACCGACGTTACATCTTCGAACGAAAATCACATGGAAACCGCGGAAGTAATTTTCCTGGGCACCGGGACCAGCGTTGGTGTACCGACTCTCGGCTGCGACTGCGATGTTTGCACCAGCGACCACCCTCGCAACAACCGAACACGTTGTGCGATTCTGATCAAACTCTCAGATGTCAACATTCTGATCGACACTCCCCCCGACCTTCGGACGCAATTACTCCGCGAAAAGATCCCGCTGGTTCATAGCGTTATCTACACCCACGAGCATGCTGACCATCTATTTGGACTGGACGACCTCAGATTATTCCCATTCCGCTTGGGGGCTCCGGTGCCGCTTTACTGCGACGACAGGGTGGAACAGCGAATCCGTAAATCATTTGATTACGCATTCAACAATCAACAGCCGACTCACCCTGGTGCAACACCAAGACTGGAGTTCCGCCCGATCAACCAAGGGCAACCATTTCATTTACATGGGATCGAAGTCACTCCAATTCCGATGAAGCATGGCCCCCGCTTCAACGTTCTCGGATTTCGAATCGGAGATTTCGCGTACTGCACCGATACCAACGAGATCCCAGAATCATCAATGTCTCTACTGCGCGGTGTTCAGACTTTTGTCGTCGGCGCGCTTCGTGAAGATCCACACCCAACTCATTTCAACGTCGACGAAGCGATCGCAACCTCTAAAACGCTACAGCCGAATCAGACCTATTTGACTCACGTCTCCCACCAGCTCGACTATGAGACTACCAACGCGAAACTTCCGCTCGGGATCGAGCTTGCTTACGACGGTTTGCGAATCCCAGTGAGAGTCAAAAGAAACGGTAACAGCCAACGCTGATTCCATTCAGAGCTATACAGCCGAACGATCTTTGGAAATCTGGCAAACGCTGTGGCTGACGCACGTTGTATGCAAACTGCCCGTCGAATGCAAACTGCCCGTCGAATGCAAACTGCCCGTCGAATGCAAACTGCCCGTCGAATGCAAACTGCCCGGCGAATGCAAACTGCTCGGCGAATGCAAACTGCCCGGCGAATGCGGGATGCCAACTGACGAGCCTCACAGCTGAATCTGCGACCCCGAAATACGGTTTCCTGCACCTGATGCCACCAGCCGAGGGCGACGCCTTCGGCTCATGGCATTCAGATGGAGAGACGAAAAACGAAGATTGAGCCTAAGTCAATTTTACTTTCACTTGCCGAGGCTTGACCGCTTCGCGTTTGGGCAGCGAAATCGTCAATACACCATTGGTTAATTCAGCGGTCACCTGCTCGGCATCAACGGCATCGGAGAGCTTGATTCGTCGCTCAAATTCTCCCGTTCCTCGTTCACGGTAGTGCCAATGTCGCTCGCCCTCGGCACGGTCACGCTTGCCCTTGATCGACAACTCG
>JARGNK010000262.1 GCA_029213145.1 Rubripirellula sp.
ATCAACATCAGCCCAGGGATCGGAATCCCAAGCGTCAGCAAATATCCCCCGTGTCAGCAAATCCGAAATTGAGACGACGAACACCCCGCTACGACAGCCACCAACACAGCTATGATAGAGCCCAGTCCGACCAACCATCTCCCCACCTGTTACCCTGAGCTTCGCATGTATCGCTTGGCCTTTTCTCTGCTACTCCTCACCCCTTTGCAACTCTTCGCACAGCAACCTGAACTCCGCTGGTGGAAGGGCAACCTGCACACACATTCGCTCTGGAGCGACGGTGACGAATTCCCTGAAATGATCGCCGATTGGTACCGGCAACGCGATTACAACTTCCTCGCATTGACAGACCACAATGTCCTCAGTGAAGGGATGCGTTGGATGTCGCTCAAGAGTATCGTTTCCCGCAGCGACGACAAAATTCTGGACCGGTATAAAGAGCGTTTTGGAGAAGCATGGGTCGAATCTCGAACGAATGAAGGCGACCTCCAAATCCGCTTAAAACCACTAAGTGAATATCGCGCGTTGCTTGAACAAAACGATCAATTCATATTGATCCCTGCCGAAGAAATCAGCGACCGAGCGGAGGGCAAGCCGGTTCACATCAATGCAACCAATCTTGCGGAGGTCATTCAACCGGCCGGTGGCACAACCGTTCGAGAGGCAATGCAAAATAATTTGCGAGCCATTTTGGAACATGAAAAACAGCATGGTCGCGAAGTATTGCCGCACATCAATCACCCGAACTTCGGCTATGCAATCACCGCAGCGGACCTTGCGGCGGTCGTGTCAGAACAGTTCTTCGAAGTCTACAACGGGCACCCGACGGTCAATCAACTTGGTGATGCCAACCATCCCAGTATCGAACGGATGTGGGACCTCGCTAATGCAATCCGCAGAACAGAATTGCAGGTCCCGCCTTTGATGGGCATCGCAACCGACGACAGCCACGAATATCACGGGAAGCCAGGCTCACGTCCCGGACGTGGTTGGATCATGGTGCGAAGCCGATACCTGACGCCTGAACGCTTAATCCAGGCGATCAAGCGAGGTGATTTCTATGCCTCCAGCGGCGTCGTCCTGGATGAGGTGACTTACAAAAAAGAAACCAAAACTTTGAAATTGGCGATCAATCCTCAGCCGAAGGCGACCTACAGCACGCAATTCATCGCAACGCTACGTCAAGCACCAGAGGGCTCGGATCCGATTGGGCAAGTCGTTGCAACGGTAGACGGACTGAACCCGGAATACCGCTTAACCGGGAACGAACTTTACGTTCGCGCAGTTGTGAACAGCAGTCTGCCACACAATGACCCGAGCTTTAAAAACCAAGTTCGCCAAGCATGGACGCAACCTGTTGGCTGGGAGTAATTAAGAAGCATGAAACGTGACAGTGTGCAACTGATGGGCGCAACAATCCCCATGACCTTGGGCTTGATGCTCTCAAAGGCATCCCAAACACAAACGTCACGCCCGAAGGGCCCGCAAACCCACGCAACTGAAAGTGGCGTGGTTTTGCTGGCCGGCTGGGTTCGGTATCCAGATGGACTGCTGGGTTCGGTATCCAGATGGACTGCTGGGTTCGGTATCCGGACGGACTGCTGGGTTCGGTATCCGGACGGACTGCGGGGTCACTCCGCCGACCGAACGAACTCCTCAATCCGCTGGCGGATCTGATCACGAACACGGCGGAACATAACGAGCTTCTCTTCGTCTGATCCCTCGGCATCTGCAGGATCGTCGAAAGGCCAATGCACCGAACGAACGGCTGCTGGCAACGCCGGGCAGGCTTCTTTCGCCGAATCGCACACGGTGACAACGAGATCCCAAGCCTGATCTGCCAACGGCTCAACTGACTTGCTTTCCGCGTTCGACAGATCCTCGTTTAATTCATTCATTGCTTGAATCGCCAACGGATGCACATAACCGGCCGGCCGTGACCCGGCGGAGTGGGCTTCCCATTGCGATTCACCGATTCGGTTCCACAAGGCCTCGGCCATTTGGCTGCGACAGGAATTACCAGTGCAGAGGATCAAGACTCTTTTCGTCATCAGCGGACTCCTGAACGGGATTCAGTTACAATTCGCGTATTGTTGACCAATCTATCGTCTCCGAGAAGGACTGACTGTGCGACGTTTATTACTGTTCCCGTTGCTATTGCTTGTTGCTCCTTCGACCGTAGTTTGGAGCCAATCGCTCGAACAGCGTCAAGCGTGGTTTGAGCAAGCATTCCCATCTTTAATCGAAACCTACCAATGGCTCCACACCCATCCGGAGGTATCGTTTCAGGAAGAAGAGACGGCGGCCTTGGTGGCTAAAACTTGGCGTGAGCAGGGCTTCGAAGTCAGCACCGATGTTGGCGGGCATGGTGTCGTGGGACTGCTCCGTAATGGTGACGGGCCAACCGTCATGCTGCGTTGTGACTTAGACGCGTTGCCGGTCACCGAACAAACGCAGCTACCCTACGCTTCGACGCAAAAGATCGTCTTGCCCAGCGGTGGATCCACGGGGGTGATGCATGCGTGCGGCCACGATGTTCACATGACCAATCTACTGGCGACTTCGTCTTACCTGGCGACCCACCGTTCGGCTTGGGCGGGCACCCTAATGGTCATTGGCCAACCAGCTGAAGAGCGAGGTGCCGGCGCACGTGCGATGCTCGAAGACGGGCTGTTTCGCCGCTTTCCAAAGCCGGATTTTGCGCTGGCACTGCATGTCAGCGGTGACCGACAGGCCGGTACAATCGGGTTGTTACCCGGATTTGCGTTAGCCAATGTGGATAGCGTCGACATCATCGTCAAAGGTCGCGGCGGACATGGCTCACAACCCCACACCACCATTGACCCGATCGTACAAGCGGCTCATCTAATTGTCGCTTTACAAACCATCGTCAGTCGCGAAGTCAAACCGATCGATCCAGCAGTGGTCACCGTGGGGGCGATCAATGGTGGAACCAAACACAATATCATTGGCAATGAATGCCATCTGCAACTGACTGTACGAAGCTATGCCGATGATGTGCGAGCCGCCTTGCTGGCCGCGATCCAACGCAAGGCCAACGCGGTCGCCGACAGTTTCGGAGCCCCGAAACCTGACATTGAAATCAGCCAAGGCACTCCTTCGCTTCGCAACAATCCAGAGCTAACCGAGCGCATGGAGAAGGTTTTTGCCGCCACCATCGGCGAGGACAATGTCGCCCGCGATGAACCCTCCATGGGTGGCGAAGACTTCAGTCGATACGGCCGCGCTGGCGTGCCCATCTTGATGTATCGGTTGGGCAGCGTCAGTGAAAAGCGACTCAAGCGTTTCAAGGAATTGGGCGTCCCGCCGCCGTCGCTTCACAGCAGTCAGTACTATCCTGATATCGAACCGACCCTGCAGACCGGATTCCTGACCATGTCAGCCGCGGCACTCGAATTACTCGCCAAATAGCGACCAAGAATCTCGATAAATCGAATAAGCGGCCGGCGGTAGCGGGCAATTCATTTCAATCTCTAGGGGTTTCCCCGGCGGATCGAATCCAGAGCGGCAATCTCACCGTCAAACAGTTGTATCAGCCAACTGAAATGGGTCACGTTCACCCGAAACTAATTTGCCAGAACGCAGGCCAAGAACTAAAAAAATACGGTCAGTCAGGCCGAGTCCAAAACCTCTTTGATATCGAGCAGGAAAACTTGCCGACCTCCATCGTGAGGACTGTCGATCGCCACCCGAGTTCCATCATCACTGCTCCGCGGATGGGTGTCACACCGCCACTCTCCTCGATAGGCAGGTGGCGACGGAAAATGTCCCAAATCGACTCTTCGATCGCTGGGGACATGGTAGAGGAAAACCGTTTGACGGGACGTTTCTCGGTCTGGATAGGTATCGTTCAGGATCCAGTCGTCGTAGGGAGGCGGCAGGTAGGTGTTGTGACCGTTGGTCGGCATCTTGCCGTGACCGACGGCGGACACATCCCGTGTCTGATCGGTGAAACGATAAAAACCTGACGGCATTCCAGCTGGCTTGGTCCACGTCGTAACCTCACGATCGTTCTTCCAGATGAAGTGGGAGGTGAAACCACTTGGATCGAGAACGTACCGGTCGGACCCATCCAGATTGGCGGTGATCATGCGAGTCACAAAGCCGCCTTGGAATCGTCTCGTCTGAGGATCAAACTTGGGCCTATACCGGTGCAGCACGATGAATCGATTTCCTTGCGGATTAATCAGCAGGTGGTTGAAGTAATGCCACGCTTCGGAATGCCGACTGCCGTCCGGCCAGGGGATGTCGGCGACATCGGCTAACGACATGATTAGCTTCGATTCACCGGTCGCCAAATCGACACGCCAAATTCCTGAATCCCGCGGTGCCCGATTTGAGACATGAGGATCGGACAGACCGTCGTACCCATACCCAGGACGCAGGTTATCAATACGACGAAAATCAACTGACAAACCGTATCGCCCATCCGAGGTAATTGTATAAATCGGACGGTCAATCGTTCGCACACTCCCATCGTCCTGCTGGCGGACCCGGCAAACAAAGCGGTCAGCTTGGCGATCGTTCCAGAGAATCGCCTGACCCTCGGCACCAACCCATTGCAACATGCAACCCTGTTGCCATCCCCAGGCGGTCGAAGTGCCGATTTCATGCCAGGCATCGCTGTCGGCCGTATCGACAAAACCAACTTTGATCGTGTCATCTCCGGTCGGCCCGCGTCCCTCGAAGCCGACTTGGTTTGCCAAGATCAAACGATTTGTGGGATCAAATTCTCGCTTGTCGTAGTATCCGAACCAATGATGAAGCGGACCGCGAGTTACCGCTCGGGTTGGCACAAAGGTTTCCAGCGGGCCAGTTTCCGCTGCCGCTCCGCGACCGCCCATGAACATCGAAGCCCCCGCACCGGCGGCAGCAAGTTGAAACTGTCTTCGACTGATCGGCATCTTGATTCCCCAGAACGCGTTCGTATGATCCGCTCATCAATGTAGTCGACTAAGTTGCCCGGCGTAGAACGTTGCCCGGCGTAGAACGTTGCCCGGCGTGGAACGTTGCCCGGCGTGGAACCGGGAAACAGATGCTGGAGCGGACGCGTTCAAATGACATCAAGCCCGCCTAGAAATAGCCGCTCGAACCTTACCAGCGTGGGCGGTCGCCGCCGACCTGAGTCGGCACATTGGCGTGGCCTTGTTACTGATCTCGCTGGTTAGATCGAAGCCAGACGAGCGTCGCCTGCTTTGCTGAAAGCGCAGCGGCGGTTGGAGCTCACGCGATTGCTCAAAACGCCAGCTCAGCAGGTTTCTTTGAACCGCGCTACCGCTGTTCCCGATAGGTCGACCAGCTCATGTAAATCAAGGCTCCGCCGAGAACGACGAAGACGATATCCATGGCGAGATTCGCTGAGCCTAGAGGCGCGACCGCCCCCATACCAAGCATGCCCATCGCGGCATCGGCAAAGAAAAGGACGACGATCAAGATCGACGCCACAAGACTGATCAGACAGAGCGCCTTGGGCATCAACCACCTCGTGGAAGTGTCACTGCAGGAAAAGAAATCACAGGTGTAAACTGGGTGAATGAAGCAGTATAGTTGGAAACCGCCGCGTTTCCCAAGCCTATGATCGCTGGCTAAACTACCGATCTTGTAAGAACGGCCGGTCTGGAACGAAAAACCCGATATTTCCGGTGTTCTGAGGCTTCCACCCGGCACGAAACATCGAAAAATCTACTGTGATTGGCCCTAAAAGTTTCTCTGAATCCGATTTTAATGCCGTCCAATCCGCGCCTTGGCAGTGGTTGCGGGCCCAAATGCCAGTCACGGAGCAGTGGGCATACTTCGACCACGCGGCCGTCTCGCCGTTATCATCACCCGCTGTCGAGGCAATCGAAACCTTCGCCGCCGAGGCGTCTCAACAAGGCGACACCGTTTGGCCCCAGTGGGCATCCCGGTGCGAGGAGCTACGTCAAAAGTTCGCCGAGTTATTGAACTGCGATCAGGGCGAAATTTGCTTAGTGCCGAATACAACCACCGGGATTAACGTGGTCGCAGAGGGCTTCCCATGGGAATCCGGTGACAACATCGTTTTGCCTGACGGAGAATTTCCCAGCAATCTATTCCCCTGGCAGAACCAGGAATCCCGCGGTGTTGAAGTGCGAATTGTGCCGCGGCGTGACGGAGCAATCACAGTCGACGATCTGATGGAGCACGTGGATGAATCGACCCGCATCATCGCGGTCAGTTGGGTCGGGTACGCCAGCGGTTTTCGCATCGACATCGATCAATTGGTTCGCCAAGCCCATCAGCGAGGCGTACTCGTTTTCCTCGATGCGATCCAAGGGCTCGGTATGTACCCATTGGATTTGAGCTCGACCCCCGTCGATTTTTTGGCAGCAGACGGTCACAAATGGTTACTTGGCCCGGAGGGAGCCGGCGTAGCGATGATCCGCCGCGAACACCTTGAACGCTTGCGGTGCTGCTATGTTGGCTGGGGAAGTGTCAAGAATTCGCACAACTACGCCTCGCCAAAATTTGATCTAAGAAAGACGGCGGCCAGATTCGAGCCCGGTTCCGCCAACATGATCGGAAATGCGGCCCTCGCTGCTAGCGTTGAGATGTTTTGCGAAATCCGCCGATTCCACGGCCCAACAGCTATGGGTCGGCGGGTGGTGCAATTAGCGGAACAATTAGACCAAGCTTTGCAGCAACTTGGCGTCGCTACCCGACTGCCAAACGATCCCCAACATCGCAGCGGAATCCTGACCTTCGATGTTCCTGGCATGACCCCAGCCGAAGTGCGACGGCGTGCCCTGGAACAAAAGGTTGTGCTGAGCTGTCGCGACGGTGGCGTGCGAGCCAGTATCCATGCCTACAATAACGACGACGATTTGAATCGCTTGACGCGTGTTATCGCGGATTTCCTGAACGACTGAATCCTCTTGCTGTTTCCAGGGTTGCATCATGTCTGACATGCGCACAGCGGTTTATACCGGCTCCTTCGACCCGATCACGTTGGGGCACCTGCACATCATTGAACGGGCTGCTCCTTTATTTGATCACTTGATCATCGGTGTCGGAATCAATGCCGATAAGCAGTCTTTGTTTGAGCCGGAGAAACGAGTTGAATTGGTCAAAAGCGTCACCGGAAACATTAACAATATCCAGGTGGAAGTTTTCACTGGGCTTGCAGTCGATTTCGTGCGAGAGATGGGAGCCCGCATTATGGTACGCGGCCTCAGGCCACTTACCGACACGGCCGGTGAGTTAACAATGATGATGGCCAATCACCCA
>JARGNK010000263.1:0-2160 GCA_029213145.1 Rubripirellula sp.
CGCTGGGCATGCTAACGCCCAACGAAGATCTGTCAAGCATTCAATGCCTGTCCCCTTCTGTCTCAAGCATTCAATGCCTGTCCCCTTCGGTCCCTTCGGTCCAGAGGGATTGGAGCGGTGCGTTTGACTGAGGAATAACGCGACGCATCAAGAGCCGTGTCCGGTTTTCTACGTGAACTCTTGGGTTGCCCTGTAAGTTGCCCTATGGGTTTCCCTGCCTGGAACATGTTTGACGACCAAGGAACAGACAAGCAATTGACGGAAGTGCTCTCAAGCATTCACACCCACTCGAAATGCAGCTTTGACAAAAGCCGTTTTGCAGATGTTTTCGCGCCTGTCTAGCCAACGTCTCGTGTCCAATTTAATCTGAATAAGCTGGGGTCTACTGGCGGATACTTCACATTGCATGGAGATCGCTTTGAATGGTCTCTGTAACCTTTACGCATGCAGAAGCATTGAAGCAAAAGCAAAGTCGCTCTGACGCCAGCAATACCCGCAACCGGACGAAACGGTTGATTGTGGATGCGATCGCGAGAATCACTTGACCCAATTCGCTCTCTCATTGCGTTCGCTTTCCCCGATAACTCAAAGGCTCACCTGTGAAAAAACTCATTAAACCTCTGGTCGTCTTGTTGGTTATCGCGGCGGTTGCCCTGGTCGCCGCTGGGCTACTGATTACTAGGTCAACACACTCCAGCGTCACTGCGCTTCGACAAGAAATTACGCAAAACGGTGATCCGCTTTACTTTGCGGATTTTCAACCGCAATCGATTGATGGGGAAAGCAACGGCTATTTTCATTTAATGAATGCGAAGGAAGAAATCCTTGCTTTCAATGATTTTTTAATGGAGGGCTTTAACGGTGAGTCGGAGGTCAATTTTAATGACCCGAAGAAACTGAGCAAATCCAATGTCGATCGATTGGTGACAGGGATCGAGGTTCACAAGGAACTATTGGACCAAATTGAAAGCATGGCGGCGTGTGAGCAATACCAAGCCGATCTAGATTTTACTGAAGGAATGTTTGTTTCCCTTCCCCACCTAAATCTCTTTACGTCGATTGCAGATAGCCTGCAGGCCAAGACCGTCGCTGATGTATCTCAGCAAAGAGGTGATGAAGCGATTCGAAATTGCATCTCGGGGATGCAGATTTCGCGACTGCTGATGAATGAACCAATCTTGGTTTCATTTTTGGTTGCGATTGGTTTGGAACGAACAATGCTCGACAGCGCGTTTTATGTTATTTCTTCTGCGCCGACCTCGGCCGAATCGCGTGCTGAGTTGGCGCTTGAGATCGCCAACTCGGCTTATGGGAGCGGAGTTGTGCGAGTCCTTAAAGGCGAGCGGTCCTGCGGCATTCAAACCTTCAAAGATATTCGCGAAGGCAACAACGATCTCTTGGAAGGAGCCGACGCGTCGCGTCTCATCCCGGGATTTGGGTTTGAGCGGGCCTACCTCAATGATGATGAAGCCAAGTACATTGAATTTATGAATGCCATGATTGCAAGTGCGGCCGAATCTCATGGTGAGCGTGTGCGGGTATTTGCAGAGATCAGTCAAGAAATCGAGGATTCAGGATTTCGCTTTATGGTTACGAAATTGATCTTGCCAGGTATCCTTGCCGTCACCGAAGTGGTCGATCAGCTTGAAGTGAAGGCAGGGTGTCTGCAAGTCATTCTTCGATTGCAAGCTGAGGGTGAAGTTGCTCTTGAAGATCTTCCTGAAGACCCTTTTAGTGGAAAACCTCTACTAGCGAAACAGACCGAACAAGGTTGGACGGTCTATAGTGTTGGAGTAAATCAGCAGGACGATAAGGGCGACCTCGGGACGCTAGTGCAGAATTGGCGTCAAAAACCAGATATCGGCTATGGACCAGCCCTCGCCTCTCCTTTCGGCGAAAACTAGAACTAATTGGATCGGTAGCATCGTAGGCTGACCCTCAATTGCAGGCTGACCCTGAATTGCGGGGCGGCATGATCGCAAGTTCGTGCATTGATGAGTGCCGAGAGTGCGATCTTAGTTGTGGCATCGGAGGCTTAAAGGGGGCACCGAGACCGATGATCTCGCACGGATCGCAACTGGCTGGGTTGTATCTGGCTGGGTTGCATCTGGCTGGGTTGCATCTGGCTGGGTTGCATCTGGCTGGGTTGCATCTGGCTGG
>JARGNK010000263.1:2406-7033 GCA_029213145.1 Rubripirellula sp.
TCTGGCTGGGTTATCGCGTGGTTTTCGGAGACATGGGGTGCTCGCTGCAACTCGCGCGGTATTTGCACAATCAACCGAGGTGCAATCTGCGCCATCCTTCGAGGTGAATATCTCCTCGTTTGATTCGATCGTCAAATTCCTCGGTTAAATCAAGCGTCGGCGGTCACTGCGACCGCAACAATCATCAGATCTGCGAGCAGCAACGTTTTCATCAGACAACCTCTGATTGCTGATTTTCGCCAGGATGATTTGTCACTCTTGTGGCGCGAATTGCGTCGACTTCCCACGCCCTTTTTCGCTCTGATGCGCTTGAAGCTTTATTCAGGATCGATTTCGCCTTTCTAGTGAATTGCAGTTCTCTCTCGGTGGTGCGGCATTCATTCAGCCGCCATTTGAATCGGCGGATAAGTTGAGGCGATGGAGTACAAGATCACGGTCGAAGTAAGATTTGGTAAAATCTTCTCGAATGCACCGTTCGCTCGAACGTCCAACCTACTCCAATTCAGATGAACCGATGAAAGAGACAAGGTGCCACCGGCGCGAGTTTTACTTTCTGCTGGCCGTTTTGCTGCTTGGTTTGCTGTGCGATCGCGATTCGATTGCTAACGAACAGGCTCGACCTAACTTCATCATCATCATGGTGGATGACATGGGGTACGAAGGCGTTAGTTGCTTTGGAAATCCGTACTTCGAGACGCCTGAGATCGACAGGCTTGCTTCCGAAGGCATGCGTCTGACGGACTTTCATTCGTCAGGTACTGTGTGCTCGCCTACTCGTGCCGGTTTGCTGACAGGCCGATATCAGCAGCGTGCTGGGATTGAAGCAGTCATTCACCCTCGCGATGACCATCCCGAACATCGCAAAGGGCTGCAGACATCCGAAACGACGTTTGCCGAGGTATTGCAGAAGGCAGGATATTCCACCGGGATCATTGGGAAGTGGCATCAGGGCTATCCTCAAAATTCTCCCGACTACCACCCTCAGAGTCACGGCTTTGATGATTTCATTGGCTACCACAGCGGGAACATTGACTTTGTTAGTCACGTCGGAGATCACTACCGACATGACTGGTGGCATGGTCGCCAGGAAACTGTAGAAGACGGCTATACCACTCATTTGGTGAATCGGTACGCCGACAAATTCATTCGCCGCCACGCAAAAGATGACGCGCCGTTTTGCCTTTACGTGGCTCACGAAGCAATACACAATCCCGTTCAGGTTCCCGGCGATCCGGTTCGCCGCACGGTTGATAAATGGGAACGCTGGAAGTGGCAGGAGCACACCGCCGAACAGCGAATTGCGAAATTCAAAGGGATGACGATGCCTCTGGATGAGGGTGTCGGTCAGATACGAAAGACACTTGTTGAATTGGGAATCGATCACAACACGTTCGTGTTGTTTTTCTCCGACAACGGACCGGCGGGTGACTGGCCGGATTCAGATGATTACCGTGGCCAAAAGGGATCGATTTATGAAGGTGGGCACAAAGTTCCGGCGATCGCTTGGTGGCCAGGAAAAATTAAAGCGGGCTCATCCTCCAATCAGCCGCTGATCAGCATTGATGTCATGCCGACATTACTCGACTTGTCGGAAGCCGAGTGCGACGTGGATCTCGACGGAGTTAGCTTTCGTGAGATCGTGTTCAATAATAAAAGCTTGGCACCACGTCCGCTGTATTGGGCCTCCCTTTCGAACGGAGGCGGACGTAGCGAAGCCATCCGGCAGGGCAAGTGGAAGTTGGTGGTGCTACACCCCAAGGCCAGTCCGGGGTCATTCGAGAACCCCCGGGCGGAACTCTACAACCTCGAAGTGGATCCTGGAGAAACAACGAACATCGCTGAACAGTACCCCAGGCGTGTTGCCAGCATGCAGAAGCAACTTAGAGCTTGGTATGCTGACACGCAGGCGACCGCGACCAAACAGCCGGGAGGGTGGATCCCAAGCAATGAAAACTGAAGAATCGAGTTTAAGTCGGCAGCGTCTATCTTGCTCATTCGCATAATCTGCCTTCTTGCACTGCAAATTGAGGAACGGGCAGATGTTTCGCGGGTTGAATTGTTGGACGTCGAGTACCTCAATTCGATTGGTAGAGATGGTGGCAAACCTGCCTGAGCGATGAGCCGCCCCAGAAAAGGCTCTCGCCTGAACGCAACCGGTCACCTCTCGATGATGAAAGACGGATCCTGTGCGGCGAAGCTACAAAAGTAAACGCCTGTTTCCCGTCGTTTGCTGCATCTGGTCGGTGCGGTGATATCTGCCTGCTCTGTCTTTCGTGGATAGCTCGCATTTGGTGATTCGTTACCACTGTCGGTAAAAGACGAATTGCGTTTTGTTTTTGGCTCCGCGTGTCATAAACACTTTCTACAGACATTCCAGGTTGTCGTCGCGCATGACGAAGAAGCTCTCGTGAGAAATTCAGTCACGCCGTTCTCTCTGGGCTGCATGCTTGCGAAATGCGTCTTCAAAGATTTGTCGCGTGAGCCCCTCCTTGACCAGGATGCTCGTCACACCCAGCTTGCTTACTTCGAGAATGTTTCTCATCTCGTCGTCAAATAACAGCATCTCAGCGAAATCTATTCCGCTCGCTTTTTGCAATTCAGCAAAGTGCTTGAGCTTCGACGAGGGATAAATTTCAGCATGAACGAAGCGGTGCGAAAGTCCAAGCAGATCAATTAGTTCACGTGCCCAAGGTGGCTGCTCCGTTCTTGTTGCCAATGCCATTGGCACGCCGTCTGCGTCGCATTGATCTAGGATCGAGCTCACATCCTCGTAGAGCCTGATTTGCCGATCTCCGCGATCCCAGATGCGATTGTTCCTCACAGTGAATGGAGGTGACAAGCAGTCACACCAAGTCCCCCCACAATCCCAGAGGGTAAAGTCCAAATCGAAAATGATAAGCTTCGGGAGATCCATCTGGCCCACCGAATCAAGCATCTAAAATGGCTTCGATATTTGCCGTTGGCCGTCCAATCGCGGCCTTCCCCTCGTGAACAACGATGGGGCGTTCGATCAGCTTCGGATTTTCCGCAAGGATCGTAATCCACTCCTTATCAGCCAACTCCTTCTTACCAAGGCCCAATTCTTTGAAGAGGCTCTCACCCTTGCGCGCCAGTTCTTTCGGCTTGATTCCCAGCATGTTGATGATCTGCCGAAGTACCTTCTCGCTTTGTGGATCCTCAAGGTATTTGATCACCTCGAATTCGATACCCCGCGATTCGAGCAACGCGAGGGCGGCTCGTGATTTGGCACACCTGGGATTGTGATAGATTTTCGTCATCTAGTCTGGATTATCAGTAACGGGGAATTAACTGCGTCTTGTTTGAATGTTTTGCACGAAACTATTTGCACGGGCGCATATTCTACGATCAACGCACCAGTGGCCAAGTGGATCAGTTTCCGCCCCGTCTATGGCAGTCTTGTCTGCTCAGGTCCATACTCTACTTTTGCCGTGTCTTAAGTGGCTCGCACCATGCGGGGTTGAGTTTCAGTATTCCGAGTGCGGCCTTGTCGCGTTACCGTGAGTGGGGCAAGTTTTCGAAGAATTGAACGCCCGGAATTAGGTGGCAAGACAATCGAATGACTCGATTTTCTCAGCACGCAGGGCGGTGGGTTGAGCCGAGAGCAAGTTCAGCCACCGGTTGCAGTGGTCACTACAAGACTATGAATTTCAAAGGTACCGCACAGTCTTTTGCTTGTTTTTTTACCCGATCAGGGTCGGTATAGATCTTGTTGCCACTAGGAACCTATCCGAAAACCCAATCGATCATGGATAAGCGCGAAATGTCGTAGCGGAATTCGTCAAGAATTTCGGCGGTTTCCCGTGAGGGCCGAAAGCCTCCACGGCTTCCGCTACCAGTTTTCGGATAGGCACTTAGTTTTCGTCTTGATCTGCGGAGACTGCTTGGAAAGGTCCATAGCCAATATCGGGTGGCGATGAAAAATCAAACGCTTGCTTTGTAAAGTCGCCTTGGTCGTCTTGAAGATTTTTTCCAACGCTATAGATCTTCCATCCTTGATTCGACTCTTTTGTAACCAAAGGCTGATTTGTGTATGGATCTTGGGGCAGGTCATCGAGAGCGGTTTCGCCCTCGGCTTGTAAACGCAGGATGACTTTCAGGCAGTCGGCCTTCGCACTGCAATGGTCAACCGCTTCGGCCAGTGGAATCCACGAAAAGCCGAGCAACTTGGTGATTGAAAATCGGAAGTCACTACGGTCCAGCTTTCTCGTAAACTGCTTGCCGAACTCAACACGCTCGGCATGCGTTTTCTCTGGATTTTCGATCGCATAATTCATCCAGCGAATGTATTCCGTTTCATCATCGTTTAGATACGCTTGCTTTAAACCGAAGCCGGGGATTTGCTTTAAGGCCTTTGTTCCGCCAAAGTTTGTGTTGTTACTTTCCCGAAGATCCTTGAAGGTTTGGATGCCACATGCGCGTTCCATCTTAAGCGAATTGAGCAGACTACTACGTCGATTCGAGTTTGCGAGTTCTCGAGCCAATTCAGTTCGTGTCTCATCGGAAGTTGGCGTGGTGGCGACAACATAATAAGCGCTGTCGATCATTGTGTACTCCATTCCCAGCGCTGCACTAATGGATGTGCTTGAGTGACCGACACCGAAAGTAT
>JARGNK010000264.1 GCA_029213145.1 Rubripirellula sp.
AATCCAGCGTGGGGCGAATCAATCCCGCCCCTCTACCGGGAAATGATGCTCGGTGATGAGCTGACCCCCGTTAGCGGCTTGAGCGGCGCGTTTTTAACGCCACCGACGCCAATTCACCTGCAGTTCGCCTATTTTGAATCTTCGTTGGTCGTCGAGTATTTAATTGAGCAGTATGGAATGAATGCCGTCTTGAACATTCTTGATGATTTGGCCGACGGATTGGGAATCGAAGACGCATTGGCACGCCATGCTGGAACCTCCGAAAGATTGGACGTTGAGTTCGCTGAATACGCGCGTCGTTTAGCCAATGAGTTCGGCCCGAAAGCTGATTGGTCTCGCGAAGGGATTTCCGAGAACCCCACAACAGAACAATTAGCTGCTTGGGTTAAACAGAATCCGAATAGCTATTGGGGACTACGTCAACTCGCTGCCGTTCGGATCGGAGAGGGAGAATATGCAGAAGCACTGCCTCTGTTGGAAACTCTGGACGAATTGGAAGCGTTCACGGGTGAGCGTGGAGATCCAGTGATGATGCTCGCCCGCTGTTATCGCGAATTGAATGATACCCCACAGGAAATTGAAACGTTGCAACGCATGATCGGAATGTCGAGTGATTCGTTGCCCGCTCTGCGGCGATTGATGGAGCTAGCGACCGCAAACGAACAGTGGGATCAGGTTGCGACTTATGCCGAACAGATAAACGCGATTAACCCCTTGATTCCGGAAGGCCATACGGCAATGGCAACCGCAGCCGAGCAGCTCGAGCAGCCCGAAAAGACTCTCGCAGCGTTGAAGGTGCTGAATCGAATGGATCCCATCGATCCGGCCGAAATCGATTTCCGTTTGGCCAAAGTATTGATAAATCTGGATAATCGGCGTGCTGCCAAACATCACGTCTTGCGTGCTCTTGAACAGGCACCACGATATCGAGATGCCCACCGCCTATTGCTAACGCTGCAAGCAGATGCGACTGCGGAGACCAATTCCACAGAGCCCACGAGTTCAGCAACCAGCGAACCAGAAGAAACGTCCGAACCTGGTGGTGATACAACCCTGAACATTAACTCGGAGCCACAGAACGACGAAGAAGCCACCCCGGCAACTCAACCAAGCTCAAGTGAAGACGCTGAGCCAACTAGTGACGTTGGAAATTCCCAAGCTGAAACGACGGATGGGTCAGAGGAGTTAGGTGAATGAGCGATCAATGGAAGCAACGTTTAAAACGTTGGCGTGCCGTCTATACGATGCCGCCCGTGATGGTGTTCTTAGTGGTGCTCGCCAGCGGAGTGGTGATGGCACAGCGTTGGGGACGCTGGCAACGCGGGGACGATACCGACCGAGGAGGGGTGCCGGATTGGGAGGTTGATTCCGAATTCAGCGAGGACTTGTTTACCTTCGTCCGGATCAAATACGACTCGTACGGAGGATACGGTCGACGTGGAGGTGGTTGGGCCACTGATTACCGTGATAGCGATCTCAATTTTTCGTTGCGGCTTCAGCAATTAACCACTCTCAAGGTTAATCCGGAACCGATCGTCCTTGAATTGACCGACGAGCGACTATTCAATTACCCATTCATTTACATTATCGAACCTGGTGCCCTTGTATTCAGCGATGCCGAAGTCGAGGCGTTAAGAAAGTTCTGTTACAACGGCGGGTTCTTGATGGTCGATGACTTCTGGGGAGATAGCGAATATGAGAACCTGCGATTGGAACTGAAGCGAGTGTTCCCGGATCGGGATCCTTTCGAGGTGCCACTCTCACACGAAATCTTTCACTGCGTTTACGACATGAAAGAAAAACCTCAGGTACCCGCACTTGGTGCCGCCTACCGGATGGCAAATGGACAAATCGGGTCGAACGAGCGGACCAGGGATGGCAGTGATACTTCGACTCCTCATTATCGAGGAATCACCGATGACGATGGTCGGATCATGGTGTTCATCTGTCACAACACTGACCTCGGAGATGGCTGGGAACGCGAAGGTGAAGCACAGTGGTATTTCGAAGAATTTTCGGTCAAAAAAGCGTATCCGATGGGAATTAACATCGTGACGTATGCGATGACACATTAGTGGCAAGTCGGGATTTGGTTTCACCCGCTCGGATCCCAATGGAGCTGCTGAAAAGCGTCCGCAGATTCAAAGCGCCGATTTAACGATCAAGCCAATTCCAATTTGCTGTGCCCCAAACGAATGATCGTTTAACGGCTACATTCCAAAACGCGGAGAGGTTCCGGTGGCTTTTCCATCGATCGAATTGGAACGTTTGCAGCAACAGTTCGGCATTGATGATATCGAACTCCTTGTCACCGTCGCTCAGGCACTTGCCAAGGAGGCACCGTTCTGCCTGGGAAACATCGAGAATGCATTGTCCGAGCGAAACGAGCAGGAAATCGCAATTGCAGCGCACACACTGAAAGGAGCAAGTCGTGTGATGATGATGTCAAGCGTTGCTGCCGTAGCCCAAGAAGTTGAAATGGCCGGGAAACGTTGTGATTTCGAAGCAGTTGCGACTCACTTAGTCGCGCTCCGCCACCACGTCGACGAAATGCTGCAAGCGATTGAACAATTCGTCAATGACAATCAGACTCGTTAATTTCTGAGACCGCCATCTCGAATTGAGAAGCTTGTTTGGTCACGCCAACACAAATTAGCCACCGATGTGGAGCAGTATCGTGCATCACCGGCGGAGTCTCAACATTGGCCAGCATTTTCATACCAGGTTGCCAAGTTTTCGCATCTTTGACAATCGCCACCAAGCTCCTGGCCAACCGATGAACCACCGGGGGCATTGTGAAATGATCGCTACCGGGAGGATGCGGAAGAAACTACGCCGATCATAGGATCCGCATGGTAGGGAGCGAAAAAAAACAGGCAGCCCAAAGAAAAAACAGCAATGCCACTAGTGACACCGCTGTTTCTGAGTGTTAGCTCGTTCGAATGGTCGATCAACGCGTTGTTGAGGTTTGCTCTCGCGTAGCGATCTTACCGGAGGGACGCAGCACGAACACCTTGGGGTCATCGACGATAAAGCTGGTGCTCCATCGTCGTCCATCGTCTGCGCTGCAGATGTTGTAGAAAAATGTTCGGAATCGCTCAGCTCGGTAATCGTAAGGGAACTGACTGGTGATGTAATCTTCCTCAGTCAAATCATCAACGCCCGGCGCGGCGTAGTAGTGGACCATTCCATCTGGCGTGACGCTCATCCCAAGCGTCCACCAACCGGTGGTTGTGATTTGCGGGCCGCGGAAATCGCCGCCACGACGGTTGCTCCGAATTCGCAAATAGGCGAAGTCGCTTTCTTTTTTGGTTTGTTCCTTGTTCTCAAATTCAATGAACATTCCTGGCCAGTAAACCTCATTGCCCATCTCTTTTTTGGTCCGCTTAAAGATGCCGATGCCAACTTCTTTATCAACCATCGCCGTGGTTTCGAGGGCCAATCGGAAACCAAAGTGTGGTCCGCTACGATTTTCCCACTGATCGACCGGTGGCAAGAAAACGCGAGTCGTAACGCTGGGAACCTCGCTGATGCTTAATTTTCGCTTAAGGCGATATTGCACATTCGCGACAAAATCGTCTTGGTGCATCTTTCCGCTGGGACGTCCTGGCAGTCCCGTAAACTTCGATCGAAGCAATAAGGCACCCTCGCTGTTGGGCAATCCACCGGCGGGAGTCTCGACACGTTTCACAACGTCTGGATGGCCTCGCTTGATGCCCTCGTACCAACGACCGTTGCTTGTGCGGCCCATTGGACCACGCTGGTTCTCGTCAATGTCCTCTGTGCTCTTGGGATCCCTGGGAATGTATTTCCAACTGGGATCTTCAAAATCGTCGGCGACACCGATGATCTCGGAACCAGTCCCGGGGACAACGGCCCTTTGAGCAGAAACACCGGTAGCGAAGGAGCCACCGGTAACGAGCATACAGGCCGCAGCAAGAATGCGGCGCAATGAGATACGCATGATTTCGGTCCGTCGATTTCCTGAAAAGATTCCACCAACTTCAAGTTCAGGAGCCCGCTCATGCAATTTTTTACAACGCGAGCGTCCTCCGCCCTCCAATGCGGAAAATCGGCATAATCGTTACTGCCCTCCAGCTTTTCCGCGGACGGCAGTTGAACAGTTGGTGGAGACCGTGCCGAACGCTGCCTCCCATTTGACCTAATTCGCCCAATCAATTGGGTATCACCATCCGAAAGAACGACAATACCAGGCAATTGGAATGCGTTTCTAGCAATCAGACCTTAGACCGAGCCTCTCTGCTGGCCAAACCTGAATAGCTCTCCCATCACGCATCCTCGGACTTTCGCGTTCTGCGGAACATCGACCGTGGGTCGGGTATTAGACTATTCGCAAATGTTTGAGCGCGATCAACACCCAACCGATCCTCAACCAGCCGATGCGGCCGATCCGTTTTCGACATTCGTACCCGCAGAAACCCGTGATTCAGACTCGCCGCGCGAAGTAAAGTTCGATCAATTGGTCCGTGGTGACACGGTGGGGGCTTTTCGAATCCAGCGATTACTTGGTCGCGGCAGCTTTGGGGCTGTCTATCTTGCTCGCGAATTAACGTTGGATCGATTAGTCGCCGTCAAGGTCGTGCTGCCCGACGGACAGCAGGCGACCGCCGGTGAAGGTCGATCCTTAGCGCAGCTACGGCATCCAAATATCGTTGGGATTTTCGGAGAGGCGCGAGATTCAAAAAGTGGTTGTCACTTGCTCTGGATGCAATTCGTCGATGGCTGCGATTTGGCGACAGTGATCCAACGGTTATGGGACCAACGAGATGGAACAGATTGGACCGAATCTGATTTCGTCAAGAATTGCTCCTCAGATGTGTCGTCAACCGAAACGCTAAATCGTGTGGAAGCAACGAGGGGATCAATTGAACTTGTTTGCGATGTTGGATCTCAGTTGGCCAAGGCGCTCGATCATGCACATGGGTGTGGGATCGTGCATCGAGATATCAAGCCTGCAAATATCCTAATGTCCCGAGATGGGATTCCGATGTTGGCCGATTTCAATCTCGCCGAGAACGCGACCGCTGGTGATTCACAACGCCTTGGCGGAACGTTGGCTTATATGCCCCCCGAGCAGATTGCAGTTTGGCTCGGCGAAACAAAAAGAATCGACGCATGTCGCGCAGACATTTATTCACTTGGGATGGTGCTATGGGAACTCGTTAATGGCGAACGACCTTTCGCTGATCAGGAAGAACAGTTGACGACAAGCGGACAACAAAAGATCATCGATTTGATGAACGTTCGCCGCGAGGCAGTTTATCGCAAGGCCCCCGGTGCCAAGCTCGGCTTGGAAATGATTCTACGACGCGCGATGGCGGTCGATCCCACATCTCGTTTTCCGTCGGCTCGTGCACTGGCGACGGCATTGCAGGGGCTCGCAGAATTGCAGCGGGCGCGCCGCGATGCGCCAGCGAGAAAAAGCTTGTTCCTGTTGTTTAGGAACCACCTTTTTTGGTTCATTTTAATCGGTGGATTGGTACCACATTTATGCGCAAGTGTGCTGCAGATCTATTTCAACAATACGTGGATTGAACCGGATGACGAATTTTTTACCAAAGCTTTAATTGCGTATAACATGGTCGTGTATCCGGGATGCATTGGTTGGCTATCGCGAAATTTGTTTCGATTTGCATCGGGTTATCGGCGTGTCATCGCTCGCCAAGAGATGCCGCGTGGAGCGTTTCGGAAACTGAGAGGGCAAATGCTGAGATTGCCGCGTCAATTCGCGATTGTTGCAGCTTTCGGCTGGTTTCCCGGCATCTATCTGTTCCCATGGCTCCTGGATTATTTTGGCGCCACTACTTCTCCCGAGGACTGGACGCATTTCGCGATGTCCTTTGCGATTGCAGGGGCGATTGCAATGACCTACTCGTACGCATTGGTCCTCTATTTGGTCTGCGTCTATGGGTATCGGGCGTGTTGGCAAACCGGGACACATTATCGCGAGCGAGCGAGATACGAATTACGAGGGATGGAAAAACGAATTGGTCGCGTTTCAATCCTGGTCGGGGTCTTACCGCTGGCCGCTGCCGTGTTGTTGTTGGCGTTGGCACCACAGGCTGAATTTAACAATGCCACGCAGATTGCTCGGCTTCATCGCCTAGTAATTGCATTGATTGTTTTCGGAGGCTTTGGCCTGTACTTGGTGGTGATCGGCTCGGCCCGATTATCTCGGGTTGTTCGTGCCTTGACGCTCAGCCAAGAGTGATCTCACTGTGTTATATTGCACCAGGGGCGTACCATCGGCAGCGACCCCATTTTAATGAGTTAGGCGGCTCGCCAGCGATCTGTATCGCGCGCCGTCCCGTAAAGGGCTGAGCACAAGAAGTAAGCTGATGCTAAAACGCGGATTTCAATTTGCCCCCGGTTATCGATTACAGGAGTTTTTGGGACGGGGCCAGTTTGGACAAGTTTGGCGGGCGACTGCCCCCGGTGGTGCAGCATGCGCCGCTAAATTCATCGATCTTTCCGATGGTCAGGGGCAAAAAGAGTACGACGCAGTAAAACGGGTCAAGCAGATCCGCCACGCCAATTTAATGCCGATTACCGCCATCTGGTTGCTTGATGGCGAAGGCAAGGTCGTCGAAGAGGCGCCAAACGATGCTATCGAGACCATCGATCTAACCGTGTTGGAGTCGGAAGCTTCGGGGATTCATAACAGTGAAGTAGAACCGAGTTGGCTGGTCGTGGCCATGCTGCTGGGTGGCAAGAGTTTGCAGGCCCGATTGCGTGAATGCGTGAAAAAGGGGCTGCCCGGGATCCCGCCCAAAGAGCTTATTTCGTACATGGACGAATCAGCCAAAGGAATTGATTTTTTGAACGCCCCGCAGCACGATCTTGGTGAAGGTCCGATTGCGATTCAGCACTCAGATATCAAACCCGCAAATATCGTATTGATCGGATCATCGGCTGTCGTTTGCGATTTTGGATTGGCCCGAATTCTGACGCGCAATCAGGTGACAGCAACCAGTGCTGCGGGAACACCGGCCTACATGGCACCTGAAT
>JARGNK010000030.1 GCA_029213145.1 Rubripirellula sp.
GGAAGCTCATTGAATATTTAGACGGTTCTGGTGACGTCGAGCTTTACCACCTTGCCAAAGACACCGGCGAGACAGAAGAACTAAGCGATGAACGTCGTGGCAAAGCTGCCGATCTAAAACAAAAACTGAAGGCTTGGCGATCAAGTGTCATCGCTCGCATGCCGATTCCCAACCCAAGCTATGACGCAAATCGCGCGCAAGAGTGGTGGAGCCGTCGCACTGGAGAGCCCGTCGATAGCGATGGCCGCAAAAGGTTTCCGCAAACGGAACTCGATCAATCGTGACGCCAACCAGATCCTCAAAGAACACGCTGATCGAGCGAAACGTCGTCCAACCTTTCAAGCCGACCCAAGATTTCTATCAAAGCGAGTTCGTCGGCGTCCAAGCATGCTTGATTTGTCTGAAATCATGCTGACTTCTGAAAACGATTCTCGAGAAAAAACGATCAGCAAATAACAAGTCGCTTGGTGCCGAAGGGGCCACCGAAAAACATCACCCTAGCTGCCCCCCGATCACTCGGCAGTTTTTTCTAAAAATTGTTCGTCGAGGTATGCCGCCACGCGAAATCCAATGAGCGGACTGCGGAAAGACTGGGGGACGCTGACCGACTGGCGCATCGACTCCTCCCGGCCACCTGTTACGGCCTGAAAGCAAAAGATACCGCCTAACAGACTCGTCTGATTGGTGCGTCCCAATTGGACGTGCCAGAGTGGCGTCTCCACTGCTTGAAGCCAATACTCAACCTCAATCTCGACAGCACCCGCTACAATTGGAGTAACATCGATGGGTTCAAACAACATCTCTGGCATCGGTCCCTCCAACGCTGAGATCGTATGCCACTCGCACTCTTCAATCGGCATCTCAACTGGACGATCAGTGCAACGTATTCGGATCCCCGCTGAAGCGTTGTCCTGATAGAGCGCGAAAGGATTCCGAACGCTTGCTGATATGACTCCTTTTTTTAGACGATACCGGTAGGAAACCCAACTTCGCTCACCGACGGATTCGGGCATCAGATAACAGGTTTCACCATCCGATTCGAGGTGGAAACTGAGGTTGTGACTGTCATGAAGATAATCGTTCATCCCGTAATTCATATCGTGCGAATGCACAAACAGATCCTTCTCACCCCCACCTAGTAATTCGAGAAAGGGTTCGCTCGGCACCTCGGGGCGTTCCCGGTAGGAAACCACCCCATCTAACACGATGGGCTTCACGCTCGACCCAAATGTCCACTCCCAATTCGAACCAAAGACGTCGTCAATGAGCGGCATCGTCCCAAGATCCTCATCCTCGACGGCCTCACCTCGGCTGAGTCGTCGGAAAGTTGCCAGCAACGGTTCTGCGCGGCGGTTCTCTGCGATCATCCGATAGCCATAGGTAGCCATCGTCCATACATTCCGGCCACATCCGCCGTAGCTTATCCCATCAGGATCCAACTCGGTAAGTCGCTCACAAAACCTTTTCACGTCGTTGTAATTAACATTCGTAACAGGTGCATCGAGAGAAAGCATCGACTCGGCATCGTTGTCTCCTTGAAGCACGCTGTCCCCTTGAAGCACGCTGTCCCCTGGAAGCCCCATCACCTTTAAATACTGACGCCGCGTAACCAACTTGGACGCAATCCAAATGTCACGCCGCATATTCTGCCAGCCGAGACTTCCAAACAACTCGGGGTGATCAGCATCGGGCGGCCAAACTTCAATCGATTGCCCCAGCGATGGGATGCGATTCAACTGCATCCCCATGAAGTTTGAAAAGTGATCAGGATCCTCCCATCTACCTGCGCTCACCGTGTCTGTTGTCGACGCTACCTGGACTGCGTTGGGGTTGGTTGAATCATTTCGGTCTGGTTGGGCACTAAAACCATCGCTGAATCTGTCGGGCAAATTCGCGATCCCAATTATCATCAACACAGCCGCTAAACCGACAAAAGCTAATAACTGCCGACGCTTTCTTGCCACAGATAGCCAGCCTGCCCTCCCGGCATCACCAATCGTCGAATCGATTCGATTCGCACCTTGCCCTCGGACAGACCTGCTCGCTTTTCCCTCGCTTACCGCTCCATCACGGTGAGTTGTCTTCATCGCATTGAGTAATTCGTCAACAAAATCTACAGCGTTGGAAAAACGCAGGCCAGGATCTGTCGACAAAGCTTTACGCAATACCGCCTGCGCTGCCGCCCCGCAACCAAACTCGGAAGACGGTAAGCTCGGCGTTCCCTTGGTCACTCGCGTGGTAAGGCGATCAATACTTTTTTCTTCAAAAGGATGCTTTCCCGAAATCAACACACAAGCAATCTCAGCCAATGAGAAAATATCACTCGCCTGAGTTGCGGTACCACTTTTGAGTTGTTCGGGCGACATATAAAGAGGTGTGCCGATCGGAGCGTTCAGTTCCAAATCCTGAGTGACCTCAAAAGCAATCCCGAAATCAACAATCTTCAAGCGTTTTCCAGAGGAATCCAGCATCAAATTCGCTGGCTTTAGATCGCGATGGATGATTCCATGGGCGTGAATCGCAGCGAGACCGTCGGCGAGCTGACGAAGCAAACTCATCGCGTGGTCACGATAGAATTCAGGCTGGGTGTGTTGCTCAAGCCAATCCTGTAACGTCGGACCATTGATCCATTCCATTGCATAAAAAACAAGTGGTGAATCTGGCACTGCCGAAATGTGATGAATCAACACCACATTGTCGTGCAAGACGGTGCTCGCCAATCTGGCTTCATCGATGAATGCCTGTTTTTGCTCCGGCACACGAGCGATTGAAGGAGCAAGAACTTTAATGGCGACATCTCGACAGAGCTGCGGATCGCGACCATGAAAAACGAATCCAGTGGGACCCGTGGCGATCAAATTGCTCAGGTAGAAACCTCGCACTGCGGCGATCTCACCTCCCGCAACCGGGTCAGATGCCCTCGCCAGAAACTCAAGAAATTCATCGATTTTCTCAACGCGTTTGGTAACACGCATCGTGGTAGTTAGCAGCGATGCGTAATCCCCCTCACGTGATTCAAAAAATTCCTCGGATTCTTCCCTCAACGCCAACAATGTCCGCAACTCTCGCTCCAACTCGGTGTCCCGTTTGGCAAGATCCTCTAAGTACGAAATCTTCTCCGTGGGGTCGACCAGCGTGGTCACCTCGTTGAAGGCAATTTCAAGGCGAATGAGGAATTCGGGATTCATCGATGAAAATCCATTCAATATGCCGTTGCTCAGCGGGCGGCCAATCAATCCCAAGTGGATGACTGCCATGTATCGGACGGGGTTTCGAAACCAAGTGACATCACACCCAACCACCATCAAAACGCAGGCATGGGTGCGTCACCAATTTCCTCAGCTTTCTCGACGTCACGATCAAGAAACTCCATCATGCTATGCGGAGCAGGAACGGAGATTGTCTCAAGAAAATCCCCCCCCAAAAAAATAATTGCGTGGAAAAGCCAACATCTTGCCAAAGATGAACATGCCTGCAAAACCAAATCGGCCGTGGCCGTGGCGAATTTCTATCTGGCCACCGGTTGATGGTTGAGTTTGCTGGCCAGCCAAGTCCGGGAAAAATCCCATTTGCGAAATGCGGTCGCCCGCGAAATCCCCAATTTTTCGGCTGCTGCCTCAATGGAAATACCGTCGTACAGGTGTAGCCGCGCTAATTCGGCATTTTCGGGCATACCCTTGGCCAGCAGATCGATGGCATCGTCGAGTTCCACCAACATCAACGACGCGCGGTCACTCCGAACACTCGAATGTCCATCGCCAGTGCGTTCGGTCGCCTGACGTTCGGATTTGATTCGCACAACACGTCTGCGAGCACGATCGATCAGAATTTGCCGCATCATGCGGGATGCATACGGGAGCAGCTCGTCACCCGACGTCCCTGGATTCGTTGAGTTGACGTTGCTGGATCCTTTGCTCGCCTTCAAGAAAAGCTCGTGAACCAAGCCTGTCGCTGTAAGCGTGCATTGAGACTCCTGCCGCACGAGCGCGACAGCAAGCCGACGCAGGTGTTCGTAACGTTCGGGATTTGAATCTAGATTCAATGCACCATACCCATCCACTCAGGCAGGCGTCGCCTGCGACGGCTCCACTCGGTCTACCAACTTGCGTAGCCGTCTACAATAAGCTTCATCGACTACACACTTTGCCCCACAAACACCATCTGCCCTCAATTCGCTGACCTGACAATCCAGAACGCCAGACTTTTTCCATCAGGCTTTTTTTACGCTTGAAAGCGGACACGGAAAATTTTAGCGGTAGGTTCAGTACGCCCGCCTTTCCGCATCGCAGCATTCAATATCGGGCCCCTATCTTAGCCCAAATGAATCAGAAAAATCCAAACCAGGACCGGAATTTCCAACCAAAACCAAGCATCGCGGCAAAATTAGATGGATCATAAAATGAACCACTGAAATTGATTCGCTTGTAACCTCGACTGAACCATCCAACCAGTCGTGCCCATGCCTGCAGCGGGTGCATAGTCGCCCACTCGTAACGTTAGCGCTCCAGGTAGATGAGTTCGGGCTTTTCGGTTGCAGCCTGAAGATTCACGATCGACTGTCGCACCGCCCGAGCCTTGTCCCTGCTCAGCCTTCGCGGAAAATCCGTTTCCCCATTTTCAAAGTATTTGGCGGTTGCTTCTAACTGTGGAATCACACGCTGCCCGTGCGCCCCGTAGGATTCCAGCATTTTCATGATCGTACCGATCCGCTTTTCGCTGGCATGCTGTTTTTGGGTGCGGGCGTAATCAGCTAGTAGCTCAATGCCTTCGCTGATTCGGTGCTTGGAAAAGAGTTCCAGGCCAGCGGTTTGAATCGTATCGGCAAACATGATCCCACTCGGCGCTGGCTCCGCGATCGCTTGCAAGATCGCAGGCAGCAAAGGCTCAAGCTCTTCGTAACTCAAGTTTTTGTAAACGGAGCCGATTGCTCCACGCGATCTGCCATCATCATTCAGGAGTCCAGCACGAACCGCTTTGACCAATAAGTCACGATCAACACCCTCCAACGATCGACCGATCAGTCCGCCGCGTTGGCTGAAGAGTGCGACGGTCAGGTATCGCTGTTCCATGTTTCGCGGGTCGTTTTCAGGATCACTTTTAACGAGTCGTTCGAGCATTTCAGGGACGGCCAATTTCGCGGGCTCACCGATTGCGGCTAAGGCTTCGGCCGCCAGGATGCGGAGCCACAGGTCATCCGCTCGAAAAGCATTCACCAGCGAGGGAACGGCTGAAACACCGCGCCCACGTTGCATTTTCAATGCCTGGCAGGCCCCGAGACGCGCATCAAGATCGGTAGAATCGAGCAAACGGATCAATCGGTCCGCCACGTCATCCCGGCGACGCCCCAACGCCATCGCGGCACGCTCCCGGACCGTCGGCGACCAACTGCGAAGCCGTTCGATCAATTCCTCAGTCGACAACGCATCGTAGAAACCAGTCCGATTCTTGTTCGTCCAACCGCGACCGTCATCGACAAGACTCTCCGCTGTCGTTCGATCAATTGGCGGAGCAACACTTGGCTTGCGCCCGGTTAGATAAGTCTTTCGCAGCGACTGGGCGTAGCCGAGCAGGTAAGCACCGGTGCTGTCCCAATTTCGGTAGCTATCGTGACGAGAACCGGGCGGGCCTTGATGGGTAAAGGTCCCATCCCAACGACGCGCTAAATCGTAGTGCCAACCAAACTCCTCCAACCAGGCACCCGATGCTTGAGGGCCGGATCGAGCGACACCCGGCAACGCCCACAACATATTAAAGAACGGCCCCGTGTGACCGGTATCACGTTCGGCACCATGGGAAGCTACAGCCATGCGAGAAAAATACTCGGTCGCTTTCGCGTCACCCAATTGGTCAAACAAAACCGCCGCCATCTCGTTCTTGCCGTTGTCACAATGAGTTTGAATCCAAGGTGTATGATCGCCGTACGGAACCGCTCCCTTCCCCACATAAAACCGCAGCAGAAGCACGCTTTTCGCAATCGCTTCATCGAGTCCCGGTACATCGACACCCGACAGTCTCGCCAAAACCAAGGAATACGTTAGAGGAATCCCGGGCGCATTCATCATGCCATAACCGCCAAGACGCCCTGAACCTTCCCGAACAAATCCATGGCCCCACGAACCAACGACACTCTGCCCATCGACGACCATCTTTGTGATGCGTTTGAGTCCAGTGTCAACCAACGAACGATCTCCCGTCGCAAGCACATACTCAGCCAAGAAAAGATTCACATAGGCATATTGCCATGTACGGACGCCTGTGGACTGGTTGTATTGCGATAAAATCTGCGCCTGCGTCCGCAGCAGCGGATAATACGCTTCATCTCCACTCGCCAAGAGCGCCAATCCATTGAGAGCCCGCGTGATAATATGACCGCCTGTTGGATCACGCTGCATCTTCGCTGCGATTGCCTCGCAACCCTGTTGCAGGATTTTCAGCGACTTCGAGCATTCGAACGGGGCCGTTGCGTGGTAGATTCCCATCACCGGCAGGTTGACAACAACCGTTTCGGTGGCTCCGTCACGCCATCGCAACAGACGCAATTCACCCCTGTTCGCTTCGCGTTCCGCGGCTGTAATCGCCTTCCCAAACACGATTCTAGGATCGTCATAAAAAGGTTTTTCACCAATCCCCAAAACAACGTCGCCTACCTGAATTACACCGTCTGCCGGTGACCCATCTTCAACCTTGGTGATCAATATTTGGCGAGCCTCTGTCGTCACCATCTTGTCACTGTAAATCCATCCTCGCAGACCAGTGGGGCCGAGTGTCCAATCGTGTGTCCAACCCTCCGGCACTCGATCGCCCTTGGTGAAATCGGGCTGCTTCACATCACCCTGACCGCCCCCCGCTGCGAGCAACACGCTGCCTGCAGGAGACAGCCATAAAACGAGCACAAGCCCAGCAAACATGCCAAACGATTGAGGTTGATTCTTCAAGATGTATTTCACTCAGATTGGATTCGCGTGAGTAAACCGACGCCTTGGCAGGTCAGCTCATCACAGCATCGGAAATGAACTGACTTAATCGCCGTGATGCTCTATCACTGCACGGCCTGGCGGCGCGAGTCATCACATGGGGAATAATTGACGGCCAAGGGACACAATCTTACTTGCGGCAAAGCGTGAATGGGAGTCCGTTATTCCCGACACCTGAGGTTCTTCACTCAACTGCTTACCGTCAAACAGATCATCCAAAAAAATGAGACGCTTCTTTGTCTTTGCGAACTTAGCTCGATGCGGCACGGTGATTTACAGCAGTGATTTACAGCCAGGCCCCATGCATGGAGTCGCGAATGAAGCCACTAGTCGCAAATCGTGCACCACGAGCCTGCCATACTTTTTTCAGGCCTCCACCGTCACGCTCACTTGCTCGATCGACGCGTGGCCAGATTTTCGGAATGGACGGGGCATCGGCTGGGCGTGATCCTGTTGGTCGATCGTCCGACAGCGAAAGGTGTATCGTCCAGCAGGCAATCCCGGCAGCAAAGCAGCCCAATGCACGCGAGTTAATTGAAGTGGCCATTCCTTCGGTTCACCTTCGTTAAAACCAATCATGCCCATGGAATCATCCATTCCTTTCCATTGCCCAGCTCCTCGCTTGGGAGGTGGCAGAATCTCTGCGTCAACCCACGGCGCAGTGGCGTAATATCGCCCGGTTTCGGTGGCTGGCTGATCCTTCGCTTCCATCCAAACCTGTACTTTTTTCAAACCGGAAATCCCAACCTGTGCGTAGCCCGTCACGGGAATAGGTTGCTGCGGCTTTACCTTACGTGGGATTGAAAGAGTGGCTGCCCAAGTCTTCATCGCGCTGTCGACATCATTGTTGCCGTTCGCATAAGTGTCGTTGGCATGAAACAAATTGGTCAGCACAATCTGCTGCAACCATTTAACCGACTTGAACCCGTAAGCTTCCGGCACCACCATCCGGACAGGCCCGCCACGCTCCGATGTCAACCATTCCCCGTTCAGCTTGTAACATAAAATGACGGGCGGCAAACCGAACGGATCTTCTAGTACCCGATCCATCGGAAGCGAACTTTGAAACAACTGTTCGGGATCGTCATTGTGGTAACCATGATAGAAGACACGGCGGAGGTCAGCCCGTGGCTGGGTCAACCAAAAGATTTCACGCAGGGGTACACCTTCCCAGACCCCCATTCCCAACGGACAACCAATATTCAAACAGGTCATGACTTTCGGAAACCGCACAGCATGCTTCTTGGCCAACTGCATCAAATCTGAAAAGCCAAGCGCCGTACCGGCATTCCTCGTCATTGGTTTACGGATGTCGGCGGGGTGATCGGGGTCCGAGATCACCTCCAATTTCCAGGTGTCACGCGTCATCCCCACTTCACTTTTCTTCTCATCAGGAAGTTTATGAGGAAGCGGTTTGCCACGTGAGACATCACGAAACTCATCCTGGGCGGTTAGATAAGGCTCTAAAGCGGCAATCGCTCCAGCCAGTTCGGGCGAGATCTCATTTCCTCGAACTCTCCCTGCCGAGACGGCCAATCCCATTCCGGCCCCCCCAAGTCTTAGAAAATACCGTCGCGTTAGTTCACGATGCTCTTTCAAGAATCGGTCGAGCGGTTTCATCGGTGGACTATCTGAGAAATCGAGTTTTAAAAAATGGCGGCCGGGACAGCAGAGCGGCCTGCTTGGCCAAGGGGGACTGCCGCAAGCATATCCAAACATCTAAGTCGGCGTGTTAGACTACGCCATACAAATGCCGACAGAACACTTTCCTTGGTCAAGGTGAACGCCATCCGTCCCGCTTCTTAGACGCCCCAGGCCGGAGGCAAAGAACCAGGGTCACTTGTCCAACACCCCCATCTCCACAGTTATAACGAGTCTCCATGCCTAAGATCCAATTTGATGGTCAAGAAATCGAATGCGAAGAGAATGAGAATCTCCGCCGCGTTTTGCTGCGTGCCGGTGCTCCGCTCTACAACGGTGCCGCCAAAACATTCCACTGCCGGGGCATTGGAACCTGCGGGACTTGCGCGATCGAAATCGAAGGACAGGTTTCAAATATCACCGACATTGAACGGTGGCGACTAGGGTTTCCGCCGCACCAACGAGGCGCGGGCCTGCGACTTGCCTGCCAGTGCAAAGTCCGCAGCGATCTAAGAATCAAAAAACATCCAGGCTTTTGGGGCCAGAACATCTCCAGGTGAGTGACGAGGACTTCATGGACCCGAGTGACCTAAAAAAAAATCATTGGCTTCGTTGGATCCCCCAACCGTTGCTAGCCGCTGTCCTCATCTGGATCGGCAGCGGCAACGGGTTGAATCACCAACTGGAGGCGCAAGAACCAAAACAATACGAAGTTAGACAGCCCCCGTCTGAATTGAAACTGCCAGCTTTCTACAGCAAATACGTCAGCGCGACAGGTTATCCGATTGTTGGTTCATCTCGCGTCAATGACTACGCCCTTAAAGAAGCCGCGTACCTGATCGATATGATGCTCGCGGAACGGCCCGACATCCGCGTCGCAATGATCCAAAGTGGATCGCGAATGATTGTAATGTCGCACGATGAGTACACGACCGACATTCCAGAGCACTCACATTTGAAGCCCAAAGCTTACTGGGATGCTCGAGCTCGCGGACTGGGTGGCTCAAAAACAGATCCAGTCTGCTCTAGCGCCGAAGAAAATCTTCTGGCTTATCGAGGCGATCCTTACTCCACAGAAAACATTCTGATCCATGAGTTCGCCCACAACATGCACTATCGTGGCATGAATCAGATCGACCCGACTTTTGATGACCGGCTAAAAAAGGCCTACGACCATGCCATCGCCCAAGGACGCTGGAAAGACAAATACGCTGCCACCAATCACGCCGAGTACTTTGCCGAAGGGGTTCAATCCTGGTTCAACAACAATCGACCACCCGACTCAGACCACAATCATGTTGACACCCGCGAGGAACTGAAACAGTACGACCCCGAACTGGCCGCGATCTGCGAGGAAGTTTATGGAAAAACCACCTTGGTTTACACCAAGCCGACCACTCGCTTGCATGGCCACATGAAAGATTACGATCCTGCCACAGCGCCAATGTTTCAATGGCCAAAAGAGATCCAAGCCAGGAAGAACAAAGATCGCGCTGCGACACAGCAGCAAGAGAGCAACGAAGATCTTGACTCCAGCCGCTAACCCCGCCTGCGGTTTCCCAAGACCACTGATGGGCTTTCGTGAGGATGATCCAGCGACATACCAACGCAACCGATTCGCCCCCCCCCCTATCGCTGACGCAAAGTAAGCGAACGCCGCCTGCCAATCCCTCTTTTTCCTTCGGAATTTCCATGACCCGACAAATGCGCCGCCTCAAACTGATCTTTGTCTGGCTAGTCGCTTGCCTAATCAGTGACCACTCAAAAGCCGATTGGCCCAGCTGGCGCGGACCACACGACCTCGGCAGCATTTCGCAAGGTCAATATCCAGCCAAGCTGGACGGAGACACCTTGGCATGGAAAGCTCCTTTACCGGGCAAGGGTTGCTCCACACCGATTGTTCATCAAGGCGTGATCTACGTCACGGCACCCAAGTCTGGCCAAGATGCGCTATTAGCGATTGATCTATCGGGGAAAGAACTCTGGACAACCACCTTTGGCGCGGAGGTCGCGGGGAAACATCGCAATGGCTCTGGCAGCAACGCATCGCCCGTCACCGATGGGTCGACCATTTTCGTTTACTACAAAAGCGGCACCTTGGCCGCAGTGGAACTTGACGGATCGGTGCGATGGCAAACGAATCTCGTGGAAAGGTACGGCAAAGACACACTGTTCTGGGACCACGGCACCTCACCCGTGATCACAGAAAAGCATGTCATCATGGCTCGCATGCACGCGGGTGAGTCCTGGCTCGCGGCATTCGACAAACAAACTGGTGACTTGGCCTGGAAAGTAGCTAGAAACTACCAAACACCCGTCGAATGCGACCACGGTTACACCAGCCCAATGATCATTTCCCATAACGGCAAAGACACAATCCTATTGTGGGGAGCCCAGCACCTGACAATGCACGACCCCGACAATGGAAAAGAAATTTGGTCCTGTGGCAACTTCAACCCTGAATCGAACAAACTCTGGCCCGCGATTGCGATGCCGGTGATCGTGAAAGATACAGCGGTAATTTGCTTTGGCCGCAACGATCGTGGACTGCCGCGTCTGTTCGGAGTTCGCTTGTCCGGCAGCGGCGATGTCACAGAGACAAACCATGCCTGGCAGCGAGACGATATCAGTTCGTTTGTGCCCAGCCCACTGGCATTCCAGGAACGCGTCTACATGGTTCGTGACCAAGGTCAAGTCGAGTGCATCGACCCGACAACCGGCGACACCGTTTGGTCAGATCGCTTCCCAAAATCACGAGCCAAGTTTTACGCATCGCCATTGATCGCAAACGGCAATTTGTACGCAGCCCGAGAGGATGGCGTCGTCTTTGTCGCGAAAATCACCGATGGCAAGTTTGAATTGTTGTCAGAGAATGACATGGGGCAATCAGTGATCGGTTCGCCAGTTCCCACAGCAAACCAAATCCTGATTCGTGGTGAAAAAGAACTGCGTTGCTATCGCAATCCGTAGCCTGCAAAGAAACCACGTCGACTCATCCGCGACCAACGAATGGCATCTTGGTCGCCATAATCGTCATCGTCAAGATGTTGGCATCCAGTGGTAAATTCGCCATATGGACGACCGACTCGGCAACCAAACGAACATCGATGATGGGTTCGGTGCTGATCGCACCGTTCGCTTGCGGAGCACCTGCTTTGACTTTTTCCGCCATCCGTGTATCCGCGTTGCCGATGTCAATTTGACCGCAGGCAATTCCGTACGGTCGCCCATCCAACGCCAACGATTTTGTCAGCCCGGTAATCGCATGCTTCGTCGATGTATACGGAGCCGAATTCGGACGGGGTGACGTTGCCGAAATGGAACCGTTATTGATGATGCGTCCACCACATGGATCCTGATTCTTCATCACCCGGAACGCTTCACGTGCACACAGAAACGCTCCAGTCAAATTGACGTCGACGACGGCTTGCCACTGCGTCAGCGTCAATTCACTGATTTCAACCGCCGGTGCCCCGGTCCCCGCGTTGTTAAACAACAAATCCAAACGTCCAAATTTCCGAACGACTTCCTGAAACAGTGATTCGACCGGCCCCTCAGCTGTGACATCCGTCGGCAAACAGAACATCCGCTCGCGAGTGCCAGCAAGTTCTGCCGTTTGCTGCAATGCATCGAGATTCCGCCCCGCTAACACGACACCGTAGCCCGCCTCACACAACGCAACCGCTGCGGCCCGTCCGACCCCAGATCCAGCTCCCGTCACAATGGCAATTTTTCGTGAGTTCATCATTCTTTTTTCACTGGGTTTGTTCAAGACGACCATTCGCAGCAGATACCTTCACGCACGAATTAGCCCAATGCTAGTGCAGCGTCTTACCCTGGTAATAGGGAATCACGTATGGACCCTCCGGAATCAGCGCCACCGATCGGTCATCAGTACCTTGCGTCAGATCGGCAATGGTCCGATTTAGGTGATTGACACAGTCAACCTCGGTCAGCCGCCGGTCCGCAGCAGAAAGTGACGAATATAAGTGGATCTGCCCTGCATTCACCGCTTTACATTGCATCTGCGTTTGCCACTCATCAATCGCAGCTAGCGGTTTGTTCTCAATGGAATTTAAAAATCCCGTTGGCCCAAGTTGATGGAGTTGTTTTTGGGCGGCGATGTATTCAGGGGAGCCGATTCCTTCACTGCATTCCGAGGCAATGACGAGGTGTCCTCCGGGACGGAGAATCTGAATCGCCCCCACCATTCCCTTCACCGTTTGATAATAAGTTTTGTCGAGCGGATACCCTGCGGCACTTGTCACCACCAGCCGAAAATCTCGTTCGAGTTCAACACGGCAATACGGCTCGATGAACTGGACCGCCGCCGCATGACTGGCTGTAATTTCACCGAAGTTGACGAAGGATAGTTGGCGGTGTTCATCGATCACAGTATTGATCGCATAAGCACCGCCCAACATCCGAACAATTTGCAACTGTTCCTCATGCAACGGATTCCGATCCAAATTGCAATTGTCCGCCGCAACGTTCGCCATAAAAGCATGGCTGTGAAACGTCCTGATGGTGTCAGCATGCGCTACGCCCGGAGCAATGACTTTGCGTCCCCCGGAATACCCGGCCATAAAATGTGGCTCCACCAATCCCGTTACGATCCGCACATCGGCCTCGGCAAACCGGCGATTGATTTTCACAGGCGTTCCACGGGTTGATGTCCGCCCAAGATCAACGTGATCTCGATCGCAGCGCGCATCATGATTGACCACCTCCGCATTCTCGAACACCCAAGGATCACCGATCAACTCTCGCAACTCATCACCGATGTTCGGCCGATGCAATCCGGTGGCAACCAAGATGGTGATGGCGTTCCGGGGAATCCCTGCAGCGATCAGGGTCTCGAGGGTCGGCCGCAGAAAAACGTGATTCGGTACCGGTCGTGTAATGTCACAAATGGCAATGCAAGCTGAGCGACAAGAGGTCGCAACTTCGAACAAAGGCAATGAGCGAGGAACACTGGGATGCTGAATTGCGTCACGAACCGCGGCCGCCGGATCATGAATCACCGGCATCTTCGGTTTGCGAACAACCGTCACTTCCACCGAATCAGGAAACTCCACAGGCAGTCGGCAACGCCCATAAAGTAACCAATGATCCGCTGCCGACATCGTGATACAAACTCGGAGTGAAGAATCGTGAAAACAGAGACTCAAACTGGGGGACTCAAACTGGGACTTAAAAGGGCAAACCAACGATCTGCCCAGAAGAACGTTATCGGTCATAAAACCGAACGTTCACTGCCCCATCAACGAGAACACTGTGCCCCGTTGGGGACAACTTACCGGTCGCCGCATCAATCTTCAACGTCACGACATTACAGCTATTTTGGTTGCCCACAACCAAGTATTGCCCCGTCGGATCGATACCGAACCCCCGTGTAATCTTGCCTTCGGTCGATGTATTACCGAGGTACACAAGTTTCTGGCTCGAAACATCCAGGCGAAACGCGGCGATGGAGTTGTGCCCTCGATTCGAGACATACACGTACCTACCACTCGGGTGAACCAAACATTCCGCTGTGCTGTTGTTCATCTCGCGATCAGCTTCGGGGATCGTATCGCGAATTACTACCGAACGCAGAGATCCTTTTTCGCCGTCATAATCCAACATCGCAACTCGCGAAGTCATTTCAAGGTTTGCGACAGCGACTTGATGGCTTGGTTCAAAACAAAAGTGCCGAGGCCCACCACCGGCGGGCAGCTGCAGGAAGGGCTGTTTTGAAGGTTTCATCTTGGCTGTTTTTGGATTGACGTCGTAGATCAAGACTTGATCTTTACCCAAATCATTGACAAATGCCTGAGTGCCATCGGCATTGAAATTGATCGCATGTGCATGCGGTGAATTTTGACGATTCGGATTGGCACCACTGCCACCGACGTGTTGCATCAAGGAGCCAACCGCTCCCAGCGACCCATCGTCAAGAATGGGAAACAACGCACAGCTGCCACCACTGTAATTCGCCACCCCAACACATTGACCTGTTGGGTCCACCGCGACGTGACACGCTGCCCCACCCCCACTCGGACGCTCATTGAGCTTTCGAAGGGTTCCATCATCATTGATGGCGAAGGCCATGATTCCGACCGAATCAGGTCCGTCACTGGAGACCTCGGAAACGGCATACAACAGGGGGCGAGTCGGATGCAGCGCCACAAACGACGGATTCTCCGCCTCGGCAGCCAAGACCGGCTCCGACAATTCGCCTGTCTCGGGATTGAACCGCGAAACATAAATCCCTTCACTACTGCCGCGGGTATAGGTACCGACATAAACCAGCGTCTCGGCAAATACGCTCGAAACACCGCACAACGAAAACAGCAGCACAAAGGTTCGGATCATCATTTACTCCCAGTTTGAAACAGCACAGAGGAGTATCATGAACGCTGGCGATCGGGGTGTCCAGAAACGCGAACTAGCGACGCCCGAAATTCCTGAAGCCTCCATCGCATCCTCATGCGTCCCAATCAATCAGCGTCCCAATCAATCAGCCTGGTCAAAACGCTCATGCCAACGAACGCCCACCAAAGCCTGAACGACCAATCCTCGATTACCGCCCCTCCCTCTGAAGTCCTGGGAACCGTTGTAAACTCAGCCAACAGGTTCATCCTGGCTGCCGCCGTCACCCTTCTCATGGCTGGCACTCTGCAAAGCAAAGATTTCGACATCGTGATCCTCGGTGGGCGAATCGTCGATGGTACCGGCGCGCCTTGGTATCGCGCTGATGTCGGAATCACTGAAGGTAAAATCTTCAGCATCGGGCGACTGGAGGCAGACCAAGGCGAAACGGTGATCGATGCGAATGGCAAAGTCGTCGCCCCAGGTTTCATCGACATGATGGGCCAGACCGCGTCCCCCATGATGTCTGACCCCAAAACTGCTCTGAATCTCCTGACCCAGGGAATCACCACCATCAATGCGGGCGAAGGAGGATCCGCGGCGCCCCAAACACAAGCCGATGGCGAACGAATGGGATACACAACGATGGCAGAATATTTCGCGCTGCTGGAATCGAGTGGTTTACCAGTCAATGTCACACAAACGATTGGCCATACCCAGGTACGGAGAATCGTGATGGGGGATATTGACCGGAGGCCGTCAGATGAAGAAATCAAGCTGATGCGTCGCCTGGTCGCCGAAGCAATGGAAGCGGGTGCCATCGGTGTCTCCACCGCCTTGATCTATCCACCCGCCGTTTATGCGCGGACCAAAGAGATCGGTGAACTAGCAGCAGAAGCCGGCAAGTATGGCGGTCGTTATTACACACACATGCGCAACGAAGGTGACCGATTGCTAGAAGCAATCGACGAAGCGATTGAAATCGGACGGGTTGGAAAAACACCAGTGCACATCTTTCACCTCAAAGCGGCCGGACAACAAAACTGGGGAAAAATGCAATCCGCCCTCGCGAAAATCGGTCAATCACGCTCCGAGGGCATCCAGGTAACCGCCGATATTTATCCTTACGTCAACAATGGACTCGGCATCGCGGCACTGATTCATCCACGCCATTTCGCTGATGGATTCAGTGCGCTGATCGATCGGTTGAATGATCAAGAACTACGTCACGAGATCCGTCAAGAAATCGAGACAACGACCGGCTGGGAAAACTGGTACCGCCACGCTGGCAGCGACTGGAATCGTATCGTCATCGGTCAAACCAATGAACCTCGCTACAGGGAATACGATGGCAGCACCATTCAACAAATTGCCGATTCCGTATCAGAAGACCCCTGGGACGTATTCTTCACGCTGGTACGTCGCGGTGCGTTTGCCCTGCCTGAAACTATGTCTGACGCGAACAAGATCGCTGCCATGCAACAAGAGTTCGTCTCGTTTTGCACCGATGTGGGGCCGGCAGGGGGTAACCGGTCAGCATCTCATCCACGCGGCTATGGTTCGTTCCCAAGACTGCTGTCGCATTACGTGCGGGATTTGGGAGCGATCAGTCTGCCACGAGCAATTGCCCAGGCAACTGCCGCTGCAGCCAACAATGTGTTCGCGTACGACCGAGGTCGGATCGCGATCGGCCTGGCCGCTGATGTCATTGTTTTTGATTACGAAGCGATCACCGACAACGCAGATTTCAAAAACCCTCACGCAGTTTCCGAGGGCATGCACCACGTGATTGTGAATGGCAAACTCGTTTTACAGGATGGTAAACAAACCGATGCCCTACCGGGACGTGTCTTGCGTGGTCCGGGATTCAAAAACAGCACGGCTGCCTGGCAAGTTGCTTCCGGCATCAGTGACCCTGACTTTGCCGCCTTTGACCAACAGATCGCGGAGCTAATGCAACAACATCGCGTCCCCGGGATTTCAGTCGCAGTCACCGATGGTGGGAAACTCGTTTTCGCTCGCGGTTATGGCTATGCAGATGTTGCTAACCGCCAAGGTGTCCAACCAGAAAGTCTGTTTCGGATCGCCAGCATTTCCAAACCAATCACGGCGGTGGCGATACTGAAATTAGCAGAGGATGGAAAATTGAAACTAACGGACAAGGTTTTTGACCTCCTCGACTTCGAAACAGACATCCAGGCAGCCGCAAAAAACTTTGACCCGCGATGTCGTGACATCACAATCGAGCAACTGCTCCAGCATCGTGGTGGTTGGGATCGCAATCAATCGTTCGACGCGATGTTTCAATCGGTCCGCTTTGCGGAACGGCTCGATTTACCACCACCGGCAGATCAAACAACTGTCATCCGCGCGATGCTATCACAATCGCTCGATTTCGCGCCGGGCGAAAAGTATGCCTATTCGAACTTTGGCTACTGTCTGCTCGGGCGAGTCATTGAATCATTGACCGGCCAAACCTATGAACAGTTCGTGCAGCAACAAATACTGGAACCCATCGGCATTACATCCATGCGACTTGGCAGGACACGTTTAGGCGGTCGCGTCGACAACGAGGTTCGTTACTACCACCCGCAGACTTCCCAATCTGTTTTTGCCGAAGACGTGGGAAAGGAAGTCCCAAACCCTTACGGTGCCTGGCACCTCGAAGCAATGGATTCACACGGTGGCTGGATTGCATCGGCCACCGATTTGGCAAAATTCGCCGCCGCCTTTGATGATCTCGAACAGTCGCCTCTGCTCTCTGCTGGCAGCATCCAACAGATGCACGCCCGACCAGACGGCCTTGCTGGACACACAAAAGATGGCACGGAAAAAGCAGTCTATTACTCACTCGGCTGGCAAAATCGTGTCGTCACCGAGGACAAAATCAATCACTGGCATACCGGGTCGCTGCCGGGCACTTCTACTATTTTGATCCGCCGACACGATGGCAAAAACATGGTTGCCTTGATGAATTGCCGGACAAGTCCATCCCCCGACCGGCTCGGCAGAGCAATCGACCAATTACTTCATCGGGCAACCAACGCCTCACTCGATGAGTGACGACAACCGCGAGCGGTAGCCGCAGATGACGAAAATTCGCGGAACAGACGCGGGCAAAGTACGGCACCGCGTAAAACGGCAGGCGACCGGCGACTGCCCAAACCGGGAAATTCAATCGCCCGAATCAATTTCGCTCGTGCGTTCGCAGCGTGGGCTTTGGTCCCGCCGGCTCACCTTCCAGCTGTGGCAAAATCCAGTGCAATCCGTCTAGGTTGTCTTGCAGACGTTGCTCCACGTCATCTTGGGTGTGACCAATGATTCCAATCGGGCCGTCATAGCCTGATTCGGCGATCGTTTTCATCAGTGAAACATCCAGCTCACCCTCACCAAGCGGCAAAATTTTCTGCCCACGTTTTTCACCATCCTTGGTCATGCCATTCAGATTTAGGCACGCAAGATAAGGTTTCATTTGCTGCAAAACCTCTCTGAATTGCGGCACATGCTGATGCCCATGGTGCAGGTTGTAAACAATGCCAACATGATCGGCCTCGTGATGCTTTCGCAGAAATTCACAGATAGCGACCATGTTCTCTGGCTCACCACTCCAACCCCCATGGTTATAGATGCCAAACTTGCAGCCAGCCGTTTTCGCTTGCTCGACCATCGGTAGCAATTGTTCGGCAGCCTGACGAACTTTCTCTGCCTGCGTCGCTCCGGTTGGCTGAGCAAGCATCATCCAGATCTGTGGATGCAAATCGTATTTTTTGAACAGATCGAAGGCGTGTTCGTGCATTCCCCAAAATGCAAAGTACTCGATCCCATGCTTTCGGTATTGCCGTATTTCCTCTTCGAACGTCGGCACATGCTTTTCACGCCAATCGTAAGCAACCCGCCTGAGCCCCAAACGGCGGACCATCTCAGCCCGCTCAGCAGGACTTCGATCCTGGGAATCAAACGGCACAATACACCAGGCGACTAAATTCTGATCCCGCAAATTTTCTGGCGGAGCAGCACCCACCGTCGAAATGAGAATCAAACCGATCAGCAAAAAAATTGGATTACGCATACTTCTAGTCTAACGTGGTAAACGCCTCAAACAACGAGGTCGACCTCGCTCATCAAATTAGGCCGCGTAGCCTCGCCCTCCACCGAATTCTTTGCAATGGCTGGCAGATTCTTTGCTCTGGCTTGCAAACGAGCTGGGCAGCCCTCCCCCGGTTGAATGATCCGATTGAAAGATCAGATGCGATGGCCAAGTTTGATGACCTGATTTCATGAAAATTTGCGTTCCTCAATCAGCCAAATCGCGAAGTCAATGGATCGTCAGCACTCGTCTGTCCCAACTCGTCCGCCCCAGCAGACACAAGTTCGGAGAAACTGAAAATCATCTGACTTGGCGAGTCCGCCCGGGCAATGAGCTTGGGAGATTGGCAATGAGCTTGGGAAATCACGTAATGTAAGTCTGCTGGTAACCTCGCTGGACTTGCCCGCCGACTAACATCACGCAACTTGACCGACCTGCGGTAGAGGTACACCCTCATTGCAGCATCCACGACTTTGCAGGTAATGAACAAATGACCACGCAGCTACGCCCTTCGACACGTCTTGGCTGGATCACCGGCGTCCTCACGTTGCTAGTGGGAACGGTCGTGATGGCTGCCGATGCCGAAAACACCTGGCCTCAATTCCGCGGCCCGGACGGTAACGGTATGACTGCGGAAGCCTATCCAGCGGAGTGGGGTGACGGCCAAAACATGGCATGGTCCACCGAAATCCCAGGTGGCGGTTGGTCCTCGCCCGTGGTTTCTGGCAACCGCATCTTTGTCACCAGCGCAGTTTCGCCCGACGACATCCGACCGAAAGGGTGGGGCGACGGAGTCTCATCCATGCGTTCGTTTTTTCAATCCAAGCCTCCGACGAAGCCGTTGAGTTTCCAAGTCCACTGCCTCAATCTCGAGAGCGGCGATCTACTCTGGAGCAAGCAGGTCGTTTCTCGAAAACCCTCGTTCAAGATCCATCCCTCGAACTCGTACGCAACGGAATCTCCGATCGTTGATGGTGACCGTGTCTACGCGTACTTTGCGGCCATTGGTTCGGTTGCCTGCCTTGATGCTCAAGGCGAGGTCGTGTGGCAGAAGGAGGTCGGCGAGTTTCCGACGTCGAGTGACTTCGGAACTGGTAGTTCCCTCGCCATTGTTGACGGCAAATTGTTCATTCAATGTGACAACGAAAAGGAATCTTTCGTTTGCGCATTGGAAACCGAAACGGGAAAGGAACTTTGGCGAGTGCCGCGAACAAGTCGGACAAGCTGGAGCTCGCCTGTTGTCTGGAAGAACAATCAGCGAACAGAACTCATCGTTTGTGGCAGCGGTTTCGTCACATCGTACGATCCCGCCACCGGAAAGGAACTTTGGAGCCTGCCCGGAATGGGCGGTGCATTCAGTGCTTCACCAACCTTTGACGCGGAACGGATCTACCTAGGCAACAGTGGTCGCATGAGTCGCGGCCCACTGGTAGCAGTCAAGGCGGGTGCTGAAGGAGAACTCGACATGGACTCCACCGAAGGAAATGGGGTCGCGTGGGTTGAAGATGCAGCAGGTCCCGGAATGTGCTCACCGGTCGTAGTCGCGGGTCGCGTGTACGTCTTGAGCCGAGGTATCCTTTCCTGCCACAACGCAGCCACAGGCGAGCGGATTTATCGTCAGCGAATGCAAAACGCGTCGAGTGTAACGGCATCGCTGTGGGCGACGGACGATAAAGTCTTCGTGCTGAACGAGTCGGGCGAAACATCGGTCGTCAAAGTCGGTGACGAATTCGAACTAATAGGTTCGAACGAAATCGAAGGCTTGTTTTGGGCGACTCCATCGGTCGCGAATGAATCGTTGTTACTGCGAGGTGCTGCCAACCTCCATTGCATCCGCAAGTAAATCCACGGATCGCCCGATTACGTTTTCGGCAGTCGGAGTGGTTGCCACCGCTCACCGATCCTGTGTCATTCTTCTGCGGCGTCCCAGACTGCTGCGGCCCGCTCGAGTGTGCCGCAGCTTTCTGTGTCAGCGACAAAGCAAATTCAACGCTTCTCATGATTCCGCGTTGAGAACGACGATTGTGCAGCCAAGTTTTTCGCCGCACGGAATTGCCAAAGAACACTGCGGCTTAAAAAACTGTGCAACAAACCGCAGGAGGAAATCGCCTCTTCCGCAGCCTGCTTCGTCCGCGTTTTTTATTCCCCTTCTCTAGGCCGCCCACAAGGACCGAGCGGTGACAGTGAGGATCAAAACTCGGTCGGTGCTGGTGGACGGTAAGGCCTGCCATCCTCGCTCGACCTCTGACTAATTTTTGGAACTGCTTGGCTCTGGATGCCACCTTTGCGAGAGGAGTGTGACAAACCTTCAAGCAGCAAATTGCATTGGCTCCCCCAGAACACGATGTCCGCTTGGCCAACCTGCTGAGCTTGATCAAACCGCTCACGTGTTCGCTGCAAATCCTCGTATTGCGTCATTTCATCGACCGTGAGGATTTTCGAGTCACGAACCTGAAGAAGATCCAATTTCAAATCCGAATCAACCACCAAGCCGGCATCCGACATCAATTGACGGACACGATCATCCACTACCATGCAACCTTGGCGGAACTGATGAAGTGTCGAGATGACGGGATTGGGGCGAAATCTCCGAGCGGCGCGAAACGCAACCGTCGACGCAATAACACTCGACACGATAAAAAAGGCTGCGACTGACAGAAAAGAAAATCCGAATGTTCTTATCAACAAGAGCAAACCAGGCAAAAAGCACAAGAACAAAACGCTCAGTCCAAGCAGGCTTCCCCAAACAGCACCCTCGACCTGCTTGCGCCAAAAACTCGTTCGCCCAATTTGAACCGCCAAAACAGCGGAAACCATCACTGGCAAACCACCAAGCAGCACCATCAACAACAAGGAAAACATCGCAGAACGCCTCACAAAAACTTTAACCTGGTCGCATCCGCTCACGAAAAATCAGCGACCATAGATTTAACAACCGAGCACAGGTCCATTTCCACAAGGCCGTCAAGCCAACACGAATCCAACAGCCGCCTCAACATTCAGCTAGAATGACAAACAACGCTTGCCCAATTCAAATTTGCAGCACAATCCGACAAAAATGCTGTGCCCCGGGCGTGCCGATCCCGATGCGATAAATCTACTTTGCCTCTGCTTTAGTTTCTGACTCAGTTTCTGTCTTATCGACGACGACAGCTCGTTGGGCAAGGTCATAGACGGAGCCAGCCGGCAGAGCAATGTAGTCGGGTTCACCCTCTACCACCGGTAGCGTTCGGTCATAGAAAAAGACGCGTCCCTGGCCGATGACTCTTGCTTGGGATTTTTGCACTTCGATCGCCGTCGCTTCATCCAAACCAATCCCCAACAACTGCGGGTGACGCCGCATCAGTTCGGTCATATCCTTTTGCCGCCCTCGTTGCGTGAAGTGTTGATCAATGGCAACGCCGCTAATGAATCCCAATCCACCACGCTCATAGCCGGGTGCCATAATCCGATAGTTCCCAATGGGCGTAGCACGTGCCAGGTAACGCGCCTGAATCGACGCCCCTGCGGAAGATCCTCCCACGACCCCACCACGCAACAGCGCCGTTTTCATTAACTCATGTGCGGTCGTTCCGTAGTATGAATCGGCGAAGTTCCATTGCCGACCACCACCAAACCAAATCCCGGTTGCATCCTTGAGAGGCTCCAGAAAAGCATCATCATTGTCAGCTTTTCGCCGATCTTTCGTGTGGATGAACGTTGCATGTTGAACTCCCATCTGCTGCCATTGCTGAACCGTTCGTTGTTGTTCACCAACATCATCCGCCTCACTGCAGGGCACGTAAACGAGTTTCGCCTTTTCAGGTCCGCCAGCGAGTTCGACAAATCGATCCATCAACCCCTTGGGCATACCACCGCCACCAACGATCAAGAGCGTTCCCTCTTTCACCACTGGTGTGCGCGGCTTCTTTGGTGGAAAAGGCTCGAGCGTTCTGTCGATTGAGTCACGACGCCACTCGGTCAGATCGACCAATGAATTCCAGGGCGGTTGACGCCGTGAACGCTGCTCCGTGATCGATTCCACTCGGGCTTCCAACTGCTCGGTCGCTGGCAAACAAAACGTCGCCTTCCCCTCTCCGAAACAGAACATTTTCCGGCCTGCAAGCACCAGCATTGTCGTCGGCTCCAACACGACGCCCACCGCACGTGATTGCTCAGACAGAACTTGCAGCAACGTTTTGGTTGTCACTTGCGGTTCCTCACGAACACATCGCAAAATGCAATTCGGCAATTGATTCATTCCAGCGATGGGATCCCACGCAAATCCTTCGTCATCTGAATCCGGGATAACCGCGGGCAGATAACACTCGCTCAAACACTCCGCCCATGAAGCGTCCGCGATCAAGACTCCCCCTCCCGCAACAAATCGGGTGATCTCTGACGACAAGCCAGCGATCGCTTCAACTTGGCTATCACCTCCGCTGCTTGAGATTGGGCCAATCGCGACTACATCAGCGGTCTTCAAAGCAGTTTTCAGCAATTCAACCGGCACGGCCCCGGATTCAACTCGCGAGAAATTTCCCGCATCGGTAATCCCCGCACGGATTTCCACCATCAATGGATTAGCATTCGCTGTTTCACCGAGCTCCACTGAATCAAACCAGACAACCTGCTTTGCGCGAACGAGTCCGCGGAGGTAGGGACGCACCCGTTCAAAATCATCCAATCCATGATTGATGATGATCTGGCCGTTGATTTTTAGATCCTCGGGCCAATCGCTGTAACGCTCATCAAACTCCTGTGCAGAAACGCGAGGAAAACAGAACAGAACCAGCAAGAGACAAGAAAGCGGTGAAGTAGTTTTCATGCTTTATCGGAGGTTGATTGAAGCGGTAGAACACAAGTCATTCGGAGAAACGTGATTCATCCCGCACGACTCAAAACACATACGGATCAAAAGGAAAGCGGTTGCTTGATTTCGATCTGCAGCAGTGGCATCTGCATGATTCGCTCAAGTGCCAGATGCATCTGCTACGCCAGCAGACCATCCACCACTTGCCCATGCACATCGGTCAAGCGGAAGTCTCGGCCTTGGAAGCGGTACGTCAACTGCTCATGATCGAGCCCGAGCAAGTGCAGAACGGTGGCATGCAGATCGTGGACATGGACCGGATTCTCGATCGCACCAAAACCAAACTCATCTGTTTTTCCGTACACCTGCCCCGCCTTGATTCCACCACCAGCCATCCACATCGTAAAAGCGTCAATGTGATGGTTGCGTCCGGTGAACTGCCGGACTTCACCCATCGGAGTTCGGCCAAATTCGCCACCCCAAATCACAATTGTTTCATCGAGCAGTCCACGCCGTTTCAAGTCACGGATCAGTGCCGCGCCGGGTTGGTCGATATCTCGGCATTTGCTCGGAAAATGTTTTTCGAGTGTCTCGGTAGAACCGCCGTGGTGATCCCAATTTGTGTCGTAAAGCTGAATGAATCTGACACCACGCTCCACTAAACGACGGGCAAGCAGACAATTCCTTGCGAAGCTCGCCTGCTGTGGATCTTGAATTCCATACAGGTCAAGTGTTTCCTGACTTTCGTCACGAATGTCCATTAACTCAGGCGCGCTCGTCTGCATTTGATACGCCATTTCATAAGCGTTGATCCGAGTCGCAATCTCATCATCACCGGTAGCCACCAACCGCTTCAGATTAAGTTTACCAACGGTTTCAACTAATTGCCTTTGCTGATCTGCCGTCACAGAACTTGGGGTGGAGAGATTCAGAATTGGATCGCCCTGATTTCTCAATGGGACGCCTTGATAGGTGCTCGGCAGCATCCCGCTCCCCCACAACACAGCGCCACCACGTGGGCCGCGAGGTCCACTTTGCAGAACCATAAAGCCGGGTAAATCTTGACACTCACTGCCAATTCCATACGTCACCCATGATCCCATGCTGGGGCGACCAAACTGACCACTGCCGGTGTTCATAAACAGCTTTGCCGGCGCGTGGTTAAACAACTCGGCTTGACAAGTTTTGACGATGCTAATCTCGTCAACGATTTCGGCGGTCTTGGGAAGCAAATCACAAACCCAAGCACCACTCTTGCCATATCGTTTGAAAGTGCGACGCGATGCCAATAGATTGCGGCGATGACTGCTATCCATAAAGGCGAAACGTTTGCCATCAACGAAACTGTCTGGAATCGGTTGGCCATTCAATTTCGTAAGATCAGGCTTATTCTCAAACATCTCCAACTGAGAAGGGCCGCCCGCCATGAACAGGAAGATCACATTCTTGGCTTTGGCTGGAAAGTGACTCGGCTTAGGCGCGAGTGGGCTCTCAACCTGATTCTTCGCAGCGACCCTTTTTTCGCCCAACATGGTTGCCAACGCGGCCGAGCCGACACCCACACCACATTGACTGAAAAAATGCCGTCGCGTTTGATCTTGAAATGGATTCAGAGGTCTCGTCATGTTTATTCGCGGGTGATTGTTTCATCAAGATTTAACAGTACTCGTGCCGCTGTCAGCGAATCGAGCGGACGCAACAACTGAAGCTCCGATTCATCTGGCTGGCGCCCAGTACAGCTCCGAAACGCATCTTCCAGACCATCTTTTTCGATGATCCGCTGAAGTGATTGAGCGAACTCAAAGAAGGCTGCGTCGTTCATCAGCGCCAGCGACTGAAGAGGTGTATTACTCCGATTCCGGCGGGTACAACTGCTGTACCCGTCGGGCGCATCAAAGACGTTCAAAGATGGTGGTGGCGTCGCGCGATAGACAAACGTGTAAAGCCCGCGTCGATATCGATCAGCGCCGGTGCTCGCTTTCCACGATCGTCTTACCTGCCCCTGGCTCATCACGGCGCTGGGGATCGGTGGATAGACGGGCGGTCCACCGAGCTGCGACGAAAACTGACCGCAAGCCACTAAGGCGACGTCACGAACAATTTCAGCGTCAAGTCGCAATCTTTGCTGTCGTGCGAGCAAACGGTTTTCCGCATCAACCTTCGATAGGTCATCTCGAAAAGCTGAACTTTGACGATAGGTGTGCGAAGTCACAATTAAGCGATGAATCGACTTCAGATCCCAACTACCATCGATCAACTGGATCGCCAACCAATCCAACAACTCACGATGCGTCGGACGGGCACCGAGCAACCCAAAATCGTTTTCCGTGTCGACCAATCCGCGTCCAAAGTATTGTTGCCAGACGCGATTTACGATCACGCGTGCGGTCAACGGATTTTCAGGACTGACCAACCAGCGAGCCAAATCCAAGCGATTGGGTCGCTCTTGAGCCGATTTGAATGGGTGCAAGATCGCCGGCGTCCCCGGAGTCACCTCCTGGGCTGGCCTCGTGAAATCTCCCTTGATCAAAACGGTGGTCTTGCGTGGGGTCTCTCGCTCACGCAACACCAAGGTTGTGGGAGCGTTACTGAGTAGCCTGTTTAATTCGTCGTAGCGTTTTTTCAAACGCTCAAATTCTTGATGGTCATTCCCTCGCCAAACCGAGGCGATCTCTAGCTTCTGCACGAGATTGCGTTTTGTTGCTTCAACCGCCAATGCCTTGGCAACCTTGCTGGGAAGCTTCTTTTTCGCTTCCTCATCAAGACGGGTCTCCCAATCAATTTGCTCCTCCGCGTGCGAAACAAAATACGCACCTAAATCCTGTTCCGCTTGTTTCCGTTGGGCTGTGATCTCACTGACATTAAGATCAGGATCGTAGACTTTGATCGAAGGCTCATCTTGATCGTTGAAGAAGGCAAATAGCTGGTAGAACTCTTCTTGCTTGATGGGATCAAATTTGTGATCGTGGCATTGAGCGCAACCGATGGTCAGCCCCATCCATACGGTACCCGTCGTAGCCACACGATCAAAAACACTATCGATTCGATACTGCTCGCGGTCGATCCCGCCTTCCTGATTGATCTGGGTGTTTCGGTGAAACCCGGTCGCGACCTGCTGACCAACGGTCGCATCAGGCAGCAAATCCCCGGCGAGCTGTTCAATCGTGAATTGATCAAACGGCATTCCCTGATTCAACGCATCGACAACCCATTCGCGATAACGCCAAATGGAGCGGGGCGAGTCGATTGAGTAACCGTTACTGTCGGCGTACCGAGCTTGATCCAACCACCACCGGCCCCAACGTTCGCCGTAATGGGGACTACTTAGCAATCGGTCGACGAGTGTTTGCCATGCGATTTCCGGATTGCGAGCGAAATCGTCATTGAACTTTTCGATTTCTGCAAGCGTCGGCGGTAACCCGATCAGATCCAAACAAACTCGCCGGATCAAGGTGCTGGGATCGGCGGACGGTGACGGCGTCAGGCCCGACTGACTTAATCGCGACAGTACAAATCGATCAATCGGATGCCTTGCCTTAGGAACAGACGGTGGCTCGGAACGTTGCGGTGATTGAAACGACCAATGCCTTTCATACTCGGCTCCTTGAAGCACCCATTGCTGAAGGATTTCGCGCTGAGCCTCTGTCAATTGCTTTCCGGATTCGGGAGGCGGCATCTGATCGCTAGGATCGTTCGAATTGATCCGCTCGATGAGTGGGCTTGCCTTTGGATTCCCAGCAACCACAACGCCTGATTCAAACGCTCCTTGCTTGGTATCCAATCGCAAGTCGGCTTCCCGAGCCGCTTCATCAAATCCGTGACAGGCAAAACAATTCTCCGCCAAAATCGGCAGCACATCTCGGCTGAAACGTAATTCACCAGCACGCGCATCAACCGCCATTCCCGCGATTGTGGCGAGCAAGACGATTAAAACAGACAAACCCAACTTCAACACGTTACAACCCGTTGCCCGGAGGTCCAGTCCGCTGAGACTGACGACACTGAGACTGACTACACGAAACAGCCCTGAAAACAGCAATCCCCAAAAAACACGTCAGTCCGTTTTCGGAGGCCCCAAAAACGTCGTCTGAACATCTCCGCCCAGTATAGCCAGAACGGCCAATCACGGCTGTTGAATCGGCGGGATCTTCATCTCTTCCATCCAAACACTCATGTGACCACGCGGATAAATCTCGGTACGGGGATGGCTGTATCTCAAAAAACTCTTGACGGCAATCAACACATGCCCGTCTTCCAGCATGGGAATGAATTCCCTGTAGATGTGACTGCCCCGGGGCTGTCCGCCCTGCCGTCGATAGACACCGTCCTTGGACTCGGCCAGCTGCTTGCCATCAACGAAGAGGGCAAAACCTTCGCCCGCATTCACGTGGCAACTACCGCCTACGACGATTCTGTATCGGTGACCCGGTTTGAGCTTGGGTATTTTGAAAGATTGACGCATCAACAATACTTCCCGGTCCCACAATGTATTGGGTGCCGTACCACAACCGCAGAAACTTGATTCACATTGGGTGTTAAGCGGAACCAACTGTCCGTTCAGTTGACCGAAGGGAGCAGCAGCCGTTTTCCAATTCGCTTTCTGTGGATCGAAGTCCACGGCCACCCAGTCTTCCATTCCCTCGGGGTATGTCACGTTCCGATACCTCGCTCCCTTCGCTTTGTCAGCCTCTTCCACCGGATCAAACGTAAAGTAATCCCAGGATGTGTTCTGCATCACTGGCCCAAACGGTTTCCAGTCGTAATCTGTAATTCCAACGGCTCTGTAATACGACGCAACTCCATCCAGCGTGTCACGAAGAAATTGATTTGAGCGTGGTGGCTTTTCTCCCTGAATAAGCGTTGTCAACGACTGCTGATTTCGGGGATCCGTCAAGAACGATTGCAGGGCACCATCGAGAACGAGCGGTTGCGTGGCACCAAGGGAAGCGGCCAACTGCTGCTCGGTAGAATCAAATGTTTCTTGCACGCTTGGATTAGGATCGGGCTTATGTCTCATTGTCGGAATGGCATCCGCTTGACCACCTCGCAAACGCACCATCGCCCGCCCCATCGCCTCGCCGATCAGCATGTAGGTTTCGGCATTTCGGTGGTAGTGATAGTTTTGCGACACGGGCGACTGACTGATCTCACGCCAAAAATCACGAGTATCGACCGAAGCCACGTTGCCGGCAAACTCAGGATATTTCTGCCCGTCCGAGACGGCCATCTGAGCTTTCAAAATCGGCAAATAATTCTCGCCCATGTTCCACCCTTCGAATCCGACAGTGGCGATTACGGCGGGCATCTTCGGAGCATCGAATTCCTTGCGAACATCATTGATTAAATTCACAAGATTCTGCTCGTACTCTGCTCCCATACCTTCGATCAATCCATCCTTGTGTCCCTGGAACCAGCCAAAGCCGGCCAGTTCGTAACCTTGCCCTTGATATCCGGGAATGATCTTGGCCAAATCTTTGAGTGTCTTACGGACGCCCTCGATCATCAATCGGTATTCCAATCCCTCCCATTTGTCGGCGCCTTCACCATTGGTTCGGCCACTTGAGGGAGGTCGAAAATCCCAACCGAGCGCACGATTTCCCATTGCGGTTTTGATCAGCAGCACTTGTTCGTCATGAAAGGTGCCCGTGACAAAACCAAACCCAAGCTCCGGTCCGATCGAACGACCATTTGATGTAGCAGTCAGGAGACCACCTTTACCATCTGGTGAGATTCTTGCTTCCTGAAAATAAACATCCTGACGAACCGTCCAATTCCCCGACTGATCAATGAGATACGGGAACTTGCCATCTTTCTTGACGATGGTTTCGAGATCACCCTTGCCTTCGACTTCGACCTGTTCGATCCAGAAGGCTGCTGAACCACCTTTCCGATAGCGAATCGAAATCGGGTAACGCTTCCCCTGTTCCAAAAACACGGTCTCGAGATCAGCACTCTCGCCAAAATCACGGCGATAAACCGGCTTACCATCAAGCAGAACGACAGCGTAGGAACTGTCCCCAAATCCAGCGTGCAATTGGTAGCGGCCGGTCGCCGGCACATCAATCAACGCGTTCGCAACGACGGTGTGTGAAAATTCTGCGGCAGGCAACTTGGCCGAAACGGTTCCCAACGCAACTGTCGTCGTCTTTACCGGCATTAATAACGAATAGTCTGCCATCAGATCGAGTTCGCCGCGATACAGACGTACGGTTGCACCCGACTCCGCATCCGTATCCGTGGACTGATAGATCCCGTGCCGCGCGAGCGCCGACCCGCCCACAGGCATCCGTCCCGCAATCACATTTGGATCAGCTGATAGAAAAATACTGGGATAGAGTGGTCGAGCGCCACTGAGATCGCCCATCCCAACCATGTTCGATTGCCCCGCCAGGATGTAAACCTGGACCGGCTTGCTGGAATCACCCGGTTTTCCATCCGGAAGGGGCAAATCGAGAGGAACATCCGCGGCAAACGACAGGCCCACCGGAGCCAACAAGAGAGCCAACCCCAATACCGATCGAAATTTGCACGTGATCATTGATTGCCTTACTAAAGGGCGCGTGTTTCCATGCAGAACGAATACGAAATCGCAAATTCTGCAGCGATTTGAATGATAAACTATCGACTGACCAACATGGGCGGACGAACCACCAGCGAAAATCCTGGACACAGACTACCTTTGCGCCGGCAGGGCAAGACGACCGACCGCACCGAAATTCCGGACGAACGAACTGAACCTGAAATTCAAACCACATGAAACGAATGAGTCCATCAAGAATCAGATCAAGCGTGCTGCCCCTATTCGCCATTGCTATCCTGTTCATCCTGCGGTGTGGATTCGACCGTCTGCCCGCCGCCACAGCTGCCGAACCATCATTGCCAAACATCATCATCATTTATGCAGATGATCTCGGCTATGGAGATCTATCTTGCTACGACGCAGACTGTGCTTATAAAACACCGCGACTTGACCGGATGGCGGCAGAGGGGATTCGGTTTACCGATGCACACAGCCCATCCACGATTTGCTCACCATCACGGTATGGCTTGTATTCCGGCCAACAAATCTACCGATCGACTGGAGGTGGTGGTGGCGCGTTCGAAGGTCCCAGTGGACCTAGCTATCTAAAGCCAGGCACTTTAACGATCGGCGAAATGTTGCAAGAAAAAGGTTATCGAACAGGGGTGTTCGGAAAGTGGCATGTTGGCCTCACTTGGAGAGATAAAAATGGCGAACGTCTACGTGGTGGATTTAAAAACTCGCTGTTAATTGATTACGAAAAGAGCACGCCGCTGCCCGACGGCCCGAACGCGCGGGGTTTTGATGAATCCTTTGTGACGCCGAATTGCCCTACAACCGATCCACTTTACGTTTATATCGAAAATGGCATGGTCCCCGTTCCGGCAGATCATCGGCACCAACGATCCAACCTACCCAACCCGGGCGGCAAGTGGCGCTGGGATAACGATGAAGGATGGGTGGCCCCCGGTTATAAGTTTGTCGAGGCGGACTTGTTGTTCTTTGAAAAGACACGAAGTTTCATCGAACAACACCGTGAAAAAAACCCCGACCAACCATTTTTTGCCGTTCTATCGACGCAGATCGCGCACGCTCCAGTACTGCCCGCCGCTGAATTCAACGGTGCGACCAAAGCAGGCCCCCGCGGTGATTTCGTTTGGGAACTTGATGTGATCGTTGGTCGCGTGCTTGATCTCGTTGCCGAATTGGGCATCGATCAAGAAACACTCATTCTCTTCAATGCTGACAACGGCCCCGAGACCGTGCATGTTGACTGGATGCGCCAGGACCATAATCACGATGCTGCCGGCGGATGGCGGGGTATGAAACGCGATGCCTGGGAAGGCGGTCATCGCGTTCCCTTCATTGCTCGCTGGCCCGGCCGAATTCCTGCCCGGCAAGTTTCTGATCAGATGACGAACACCACCGACATCTTTGCAACGCTTGCCTCAGTCGTTGGCTATCGACTACCCGATGATGCTGCCACCGATAGCTTTGATATGTTGCCGGCGATGCTGGGAACTCAAGATCCAAAAACCTCCATTCGTCCTCACCTTTTGACGCAGAGTTTCCGAGGTGAATTCCAGCTTCGGCAAGGCGATTGGAAATATTGCGATCACCCAGGATCAGGTGGCAACAACTATTCAAGAGGCCCCTTATTGAAATACGCGATTGCAGATCACGCTCCCGATGCCCCCGGCCAGTTGTACGATCTTGAACGAGATCCAGGTGAGACGACCAATTTATTTGACGAACAGGAAGCCAAACGAATCGAGATGAAGACGTTATTAGAGCGTCTGAAAACAAGTGGTCGTAGCGCACCAAGCAACCGACTGCCAATCGGAATCGCAAACATCCCCAAGCTGGCATCGTAATCCTCACGGCCATCCATCACGAATACGTGACCGAGCCGCCCCGGCTAGGAATCACTCTGCCGCAGTCTCGAAAAATTCAGCCGCGGAAATCTCTATGAGTGGACGATCGAATCCGTTTGCCTCCGGATCGTCCGGTTTTGCTGCACCTTCAAATACATGCATGCTTCCCACCGCGGTCATCGCAACCAGAGTGTCCCCATCGGGATTGAAGGAGATTCGCTCAACAGACGCCTCCAGACGCGGCAAAGACAACAGTTCATAACCGGTTGACAGATTCCAGATTTTGATGACGCCTTCATCATCTCCCGAAATCAAAGATTGACCGTCAGGCGAAAAAATCACCTGCCGTATTGAACTTGTGTGCCCAACAATGGTTCGCAACAGAGCGCCGGTATCCGGATTCCAGACTCGAAGTTTTCGATCTTCACATGCCGTGACTAGCGCCCCCCCATCTTTTGAGAACACTAGCCCATGAACGGTGATCGAATGCTCTGGAAAAGGTCGGGTTAGAACTCCCGTTTTAACATCCCACAGAACCACGTCACGGCCATCACAGAAAGCGAGCCGTCGCCCATTGGGCGAAAAGGCGAGATCGTCACAGTCACCGGCGACCAACGATTCAACTTCCTGCCAAGTCTCGGTACTCCAAATCTTAAGCCTATTATCAAAACGGCTGCCTGCGACGAGGAACTTCCCATCTGGCGAGAATTCAACGACGCTGACTTGTTTATCGAGAGTGAACGCTTGCATGGTACGGAAAGGTTTACGTTGCTCTTTTCGCCACACATGAACCCGTCCATCACGATGGCCGCTTGCGAGCAGCACTCCGTCAACACTGGCTGCGACTGCCTCACAAACAAATCCGGTGTTTGCTCTTCCCGCGCCGCCAACGCCAGTCATTTTTCTCTGTATTTCCCCATCAGGCCAGCTGACCGCCAGAAAGTCACCGTGCTCCGCCAACAACATTTCTCCCTCAGGTGACCAACCAAAATCCTCAATTAACTCCAGTGGATGACGTTGTTTTGTCATCCAGTTCCAAGGACCTGAGGTTTTGAGGGGCCAAGCACGAATCGTTCCATCACGACTACAGGTGATCAATTCCTCACCATCTGCTGCAGCCGAAAGTGACCACACACGGTCAGAGTGCCCCAGTAGTAAACCAGACTGATCAGAAACGAAACTCAGGGCGTTGAGGTCATAGACCTTGATACCATCGGTGTCATCGTGACTCAAAAACTGTCCGGCTCGTGTGGAAATATCGAAAGTGACCGCTGAGCTTTCGGGACCGATGACTTCGTCTTCGCGAGAGCCATCCAACCAACGAATAAAGTCAACATCTCCCTCCCTGCTCATCGCGAGGGCTTTCCCATTCGCCAGCCAGTTAACTGTCGAGCATCGAAATCCATCCGTATTGATCTCCGACAACTCCTCCGTCACGCGATCCCAGAGATATGCCGCCTTTCGATCGCAGCAGATTGCAATTCGGGTTCCCTGCGGGTCCCACTCTACCGTCGTTGGATGCGAAGGAAGTTTAACTTCCGTCACCATTGCTCCCTGCTCAACATCCCAAATGATCAACGTTTGGCCAGAATCCCACAGGGCGAGCTCAGTTCCTTCAGGTGAAAAACGAACGCCAGCAACCGAATCAGCCTGCACCCGCCATTCATTAATTAGCTTACGATCTTGCGGGCTCCAAAATCTAAGGATGTTGCTCCAACTGGTCGCAAGCACTTTTCCATCGGGAGAAAAGTGACCGGGAACACCAATCGGAACATCCAATTTCTCGATCGATTGGAAAGTAGAATCAAACGCTGAATTCCGGTAGAGCAAGCGTCCAGAACAGTAAAGCTGTGTGCCATCTGGCGAAAAGGCGAGTCGATCCCTTTCCCCAAAATGGTATCCATTTCCACCGGCCGATTCCACTTCGTAGATTCGCTTCAGTACGAGGTCACGAACAATCAATCGGCCATTTTGTCGCAAACCCACCCAAATTCGCCCATCTGGTGCCAAACGTACAGATTGCGGGTTCAGGTAGGACTCTTCGAAATGATCGATCAACCGACTGCCCTCGATTCGCCAACAGCGAATTTGTCCGCTGCGATCACCTGCGACTAGGGTTTTCTGATCCTTCAAAAACTCGAGGGTTTGAATGCCGTCATGATGACCATCAATGATGGCAGCCAACTCACCTGAACCCGTTTGCCACGCGCGAATCGTCCTATCATTACTCCCACTGAACACGTATCGACCAGAGGGTGAAAAGCAAACGGCGAGAACCATCCCGGTATGCCCGACCATTGCGCGAATCGTGTCGCCAGTCTCTGTATCCCACAGACGCAACGTACGGTCATTCGAGCCAGAAATAAGGAACTTACCATCTGCCGAAAAAGCTACGGATCGAACCGGGTTGACATGCCCCCTGAATTCGCGAATCAGGCTGTAATCGTTGGTGGACCAGAGTCGAACGACGCTATCTTCTCCACCCGATGCCAGTGTTTTCCCATCCGGCGAGTAGCAAACCGTCATCACCGCCTGACTGTCATGGCAATCAGCCAGTAAGCGAGGTTCAGACTCTTGAGCCAGATCCCAAATCCGAATACTGCCGTCTTCCCCACCAGCGGCTAACACATTGGCGTCAGGCTGAAAGGCCACGGAGTGGATTACTCCCTCAGGCCCCCGCAGCACTCGCAGTGACCGGTGACTGCTCGTGTCCCAAATTTGAATCCCACCGACTGAATCGCAAGCAGCGAAAACATCTCGTGTTGGTTGACCGTTCAATCGAACCATTGAATCCACAGCATCATCGTTATTGAACGTCAATGTTCCGTGATCGCAGGCCATGAATTCGACGGGTTCCTTCGCCAGAACTTCGTGGCTTGATGGCAAAAAACGCCGCAAGTAACGCCATTCGAACCCCTGTAAATCCTCACGCTCACGGTAAGCGGGATTTGACTTCATCAGCTCCCAAGCGGTTACACCATCCCCATCCTGCCAAGCGTCGACCGCCAACCGAATGCCTTGTACATACAGCAACAACTGGTTCTCTCTGACCGCTTCCTCCGCAACAAACCGATTCGCCTCCGAACTAGCGAAGTTTTCTCTCGCGGTCTCAAGCGCATCCTGGGTCCGCAATTGCTCCCGCGAAGTAAATGCGACGCCTACAAATGAAACACAGGCAATCAGCAGCAGCACTAGCAGGACTGACGGTAGTACAACCGGATGTCGTCGCGACCATTTATGAACCTTCGACGTGAACGTTGGACGCCGCGCGGAAATTGGCAGATTCCCAAGAAAGCAACGTAAATCCTGAGCCAACTCCTCGGCTGATTGATACCGCGCATTCGGCGCCTTTTCCATCGCCTTGAGAACAATCGCTTCTAACTCAGCGGGAACTCTTGGATTGATCCGGCTTGGCCGAATGGGGTCGTGCTTCCCGATCTTAACCAGCAACTCATTTCGGTTCTTTGCTTCGAACGGCGGACGAAGCGTCAGAGCTTCAAAGAAGGTCACCCCAAGCGAATAGATGTCGGTACGGTGATCAACACCGCGCCCCGACAAAGCTTGCTCGGGACTCATATACCGAATCGTGCCGACCACGTCACCGGTTATCGTGAGCTGCGAATCATGCTCAATGCGTGCGAGTCCGAAATCGGTCACCCAAAGCTTATTTTTAGAATCCAGCAGCAAGTTACCCGGTTTAATGTCTCGGTGGACAATTCCACTCAGATGAGCGTGTTCCAATGCGTCAGCGGCTTGCAGGATCAAACGGGTGATCCCACGACAGTACTCCGGATGCAAATACGAAATCGTACCGGAAAACACCTGCGAATTTTCCTCCCCCTTCGAGGTCGCGGACTGTGGGCCAGCCTCTATTTTGCTATTCGACGAATTTGGGGTTCGAAACGCTCCTCCCGAACCAAGTGCACTGTTCTGTCCAAGTACTTGCGAGGCTGCGACTTCATCCAAAGGCGTTTGCTTTGCTTGGTTACGCAACGAGTGAATCGCAGCCGCCAAGCTTTGCCCATTGATGTACTGCATCGCATAAAAATGCACACCTCTTTCGCATCCGACTGAATGAACGGGGACGATATTCGGATGATGCAAACGAGCTGCGGCTTGGGCCTCTGTTTTGAACCTTGTTAATTGGCGGTCATCGAGTACCGCAGCAAACGGTAGCACCTTCAAAGCAACATGGCGGTCTAATGACAATTGCTCTGCTTCATAAACAACCCCCATTCCGCCACGGCCAAGTTGCCGTAAAACACGAAAATCCCCAATCGTTCGTTGCCGCATCTTTTCCTGCTCGAAGACTTCATCTACTTGCGAAGCTCCTTGCGCGACTGTGTTCCCCTGCGTCGTTCCGGAATCTGAATTGAAATCAGGCGAGTGGGTCATGCCAGAAATCTCAGTGAACGAGAGTCGGAGTTATTATCTTCAGGGTTGAAAAAGTCAGCAGCAATCTGGACTACAACAATCGTCACCCATCACAGTCAATCTAAAGTCTTTTCCTTTTGTTACCCGCGGCGAACGCAAGTGGCCCCCGCACTCCATCGGCTGTGCATCATCATCAGCAACCGGTGTCCGCGGCTCAAATGGGATAAAGAAATCCTGGTAGGGCGGCCGGCTCATGATTTGAAACGTTTTGCGACAAACCGCCGTTCGTACTCCGCGTTGAAAGCGGTGTCCATCATCATCAATCACTTCTGAAAATGGACCTTTATAAATGACGGCCTCATGATAATCGTCACATGGTCCCTCCTTACCTTTGTAAGCGATCACGGTTGCCGAACGAAACTCAATCCCCTCGACCGTCTGCCAAGGATCGGCCTGCAAGATCGGCATCTCCACACCGTAAAATCCAGCCCGCTCGAATGCCTTCAAAAAACCAGACTCCTGAAACGCCCCCGAAATGCAACCGCTCCACAATTCAGCGTCCTTCTGCAAGTGTGTGGGAACGGTTTCGTCACTCACAATATCACTGATCACCGCTCGCCCACCCGGCTTGAGCACACGGTAAATCTCATCGAACAGCTGTTCTTTTTCTGACTCGTCAACCAAATTCAAAACACAATTACTGACGACCACATCAATTGATTCGTCAGCAATCATCGGCTGATCAGCTCGCATCTGGTGCAGAAATGCTTCGAGTCGTTGCAGTCCTGCTTCATCTTGAACTGGATTTTCGACCAAAAAGGACTCCACACGATCGCGATCAATCGCGAGATCCTGGATCCTTCCCTTCAAGAACTGAATATTGTCATAACCAATGGCCTCCGCGACAGTCCCCTGACTCGATCTCGCGAGGTCAAGCATCGTGTCATTCATATCAACCCCGATCACCCGCCCCTTGGCCCCTACTACCTGCGAGGCAATGAAGCAGATTTTGCCTCCGCCACTCCCCAAATCGAGGACCGTTTCGCCCGAACGAACATACTTCGACGGATCACCGCATCCGTAGTCACGCTCGATGACCTCTTGAGGAATCACTTCCAGGTAAGTCGCGTCATAATCGACAGGACAGCAAAGCTGTGCCTCTCTCTCCTCCGCAGCGTTCGAGTATCGGTCTCGCACTGCTTTTTCCGTGTCGTGGACATTCGCCATGAGTTTCTCCTGCGATCCTTCCCTTGTGTCAACAAAAACGGTTCGTATCCGAGTCCTTAATCGGTCACTACAACGCCACCACAACTACTGCCAGCACCTGCCGTGCACCCGTAGCAATGATCAGCCGTACGGATCCGTTGCCCCAGAAACGATTCGAGACTCTCAATCTTCCAAACATCCGCTGCTCCAAGTTCAGACGAAGCGTTTGAAACCGAAGCACCTTCAACAGCGACGCTTTCCACTACCCCACAAACCGGCGCCTCAAGCATCTGGTTGAAATCGCAATCGTAAATCTGCCCATCCCAACCGATCGACAACATTGATCGACACATCACCCCATCGAGAGCCTGAGGATTGAAACTCTGCTCCAGCAGATTCATGTATTGCTCTAGTTGCCCACGTTTGCGCAGGTAGCCAGCATAGCGATTGATCGGAATGTTCGTGATCGTCAGTAGCCGGTCAAATCGAATGTCATAACGACTTTGCAACTCACGCTTGTAGTCGGCCTCCAAAGCGGCTTGATCGGGCGGGAGCGAAGGCCCTGTCGGGTTGAACACCAAATCGAGCTTTAAGCGACCTTCGGAGACTCCGTAACCAAGTTCATTCAATCGCTGCAGTCCCGCGATGCTTCGCTGAAAGACACCGTTTCCACGCTGTGAGTCAACGTTATCCTCCAGATAACAAGGCAACGAAGCGACAACCGCGACCTGCTGATCTGCTAAAAACTCTGCAAGCGATTCCTGTCCGGGCTCTGACAGAATGGTCAGATTACAACGATCGATGACATCTTTACCAGCGGAACGAAATTGCTCGACCATGTCACGAAAATTGGGATTCAACTCAGGGGCGCCGCCGGTCAAATCAACCGTCTCGACCGAGTCACAACCATGGACCAATTCCATGACCCGCTCGGCAGTCGCCCGATTCATATTTTCGCGTTTTCGCGTCGGCCCCGCATCGACGTGACAATGCGTGCAGGTCTGGTTACAAAGCTTACCCAAATTGATTTGCACATCTTTAATCTGGGTTCGCAGCAGCGGCCCACCAATCTGCTCAACCTTGTCGCAAAAAGGTTGAACAATACCCTCTGGCAATCCGGCATCAATTACAGGCAATGACGATGGCATCCGTTTTTACTTACTCCTGAGTGAAAACTTTTCCAATCCTGCCACATGGCTTTCGCGCATGGTGACGACATCCTAGATTCTGTCAGTATCAGCGATCCCGCAGATGCTTTTCTCAGCTACGGCGAACTAGAAGTTGATGCTTTCGGTGCAGACTCATCCTCGGGCTTGGCGTCATCGATTTTCCACACAGGCGTGCCGGCCGGGTCGGGCATTTCAGGCACTTTGCCCAACCCATAGTCGGACGGCTGCAGATTCGCGTTCTTCCAATAATCTTTCTCACGAATGAACCCGTAGAAACTCGGCTTGAACGGATCAACGAACTCGACATCCGCCTCGTCCGGTACGGTTCGATCGGTGAGATAATACGAGGCATTGACAATCAATCGTCGCAGATCTTCACTCAAAAAATCGACCGATGCACCGCCGGTTGTACAGAAGGATCTGCCGCTGGTGCCATTTGGGCCGGTATATTTGTGAAGCCAAGCGAATGGCTGCATCGGGTCGTTCTTGGAACCAGCCACATTCTTAGAACCCGGATCAAGTGTCTCTGTTACCGCAGCCCGCAACAAAATATTGTCGGCATCGGTCAGGTGAATCACGCCGTAAACATCACTCAGCGCGAAGACATCGGCAACCGAATTCAAAATCGGATGTTCTTCTTTCCCAGGCTCAATCACTCCCCGAGCACCTTCCCGTTTGTGTCGACCGTGATGATTGACCCACTGCTCACCGAGCACCAACCGACCAAACTTGGAAAACGAAATATCGCCACCAAAATCACCTCGTCCATTAAAAGCATGCGTGGCCGTACGAATCCCGATCACCGGCTTGCCCGCGTTTAGAAATTCAGTGAGATGCGCCGCTTCTTCGGTCACGGGCTGGCGAAATCGTGTTCCAATGATCATCAGGTCAGCATCACCGAGCGACTCCAATCCACGCAATCCAGCCTGATTGTTTGGATCGATATAAGATCCATCCGCCGAATAAGAAAAGACGATCGTACAATGAAAGCCATGCTTCTGACTTAGTAGTTTGCCAAGCATCGGCATCGACTCTTCCGAACGATACTCTTCGTCACCGGCCACCAATACAATTCGTTTTGCATCCGGATTTCCGTCCGCAGGCGGAAAAACGAGTTGGTCAGAAACGGCTTGAGCCCAGGACGGGTTACCCACGACAAGTACTGCCAAGGCGAAAGCGAATGCTTTGAGATTCAACATAATTCGAAATCCAATCATCAAATTTAGTCTGATATTTAAGTGCAACTATCGTGTCGTAGGCAGCGAAACATCTTTCGGCAAGAACGTCACATCTCGATCATTCGAGACGGGCTTACCGTCTGTGCTGCGACCCTGATAGACCAATTGGTTTAACAAAGTTAGCAGGGAATCAACTTTCCTCGGCTGCTCAGAAACTAAGTTCTTTTGCTCACCCCGATCCAACTTGAGATTATACAGTTGCAGTGGTGGTAAGTTCTGTTTTTTCGCGTCCGGTTCGCGCGGCGCACTCCATCCCCCACTGCCCGCCGATAGACAGAGTTTCCAGTCGCCCTGCCGAATCGAAAAGGATCCTCCGATGGAATGACTTACGAGGTTCTGCCGATCGGTTTTCCCAACACCTTTAAATGTGGGCAATAAGCTGAACGAATCTTCGCCGCCCCGATCTACCACTGCTTGTCCTGTGATCTCGCGCAACGTCGCGTACAAATCGGTTAAGCAGGCGAGCGATGTGGTGGTCTTCCCAGATGCCACCCCTGCAGGCCATCGCACAATGAGTGGGACCCGGTGTCCACCCTCGTAGATGTCAGCTTTGTGACCGCGGAACCCAGCACTTGGCGCATGCCCGTATTCCTTCAAAACCTTGAAATTGGCTTGCGGCGAGCAACCGTTGTCGCTGGAGAAAAAGACCAGTGTGTTGTCATCAATCCCAGCTTCCTTCAGAGTGCGGAGCAACTGTCCCATGTGATGGTCAACCTGCATCACAAAATCGGCATAGGGGTTGATCCCACTGGCATCTTTGAAGGGAGGCACGGGAACGATTGGCGTATGTGGGGCGGGCAGCGCAAGGTACAAGAAGAAAGGCTTACCCTCCTTTGCCTCGATGGCGTGCTGTTTGATATGCCCCATGCTTTTATCAAACAAATGAGGCAGCACCTGCTCGATTTCAAAATCGGGACTGATCGGCCCACGGCGATACCAGCCATAAGGATCTTCTTTCGACGTAACACCTTCCTCACGCTCCGGAATCGCCGTGATGCGACCCGTGTCTACCCAAACATAGGGTGGCATGTCCAATGAACCACAATGAGCATAATAGCCGTCAAACCCATTGATGTCTGGACCATTAATGACCGGTTTCGTGAAATCGATATCGCCCGGTTGCGGTTTTTTTCCGTCCACGGCCTCCTTCAATCGCGCCCAGTCCCAGCCGAGGTGCCACTTCCCAATCATTTGAGTGTGATACCCGGCTCGCTGCATCAGGTGCCCGACCGTTTCGCGATCATCCGGTATTAAATGGTCACTGGCGCCACTCAAGACGCCCCGAGCCAGCCGCGACCGCCAGTTGTAGCGTCCTGTCAAAAGTCCGTATCGAGTGGGTGTGCAAACCGAACTCGACGAGTGGGCATCCAAGAAAGTCAGCCCCTCATTCGCCATTCGCTGTAAGTTCGGTGTCTTGATCTTGCAGTCCGGATTCGTGGGCTGCAAATCCCCGATCCCAAGATCATCGGCGAGCACAAAAATGACGTTCGGAAGCGGATTGTCGGCGGCATGAACAACACACGCGCCGAAACATACCACCACACAAGCAAAGACTTTGGCCAAAAACTTCATGAATCTGTCAATCATCCGGGAAAGCTAACGATGCCGTCTACTCCCTGCATTGTAGACGAATCGCTTGCCTCTCGACTGCATACCATTCCAAAGGAAAATTCGGAAACCGCACGAAAACAAATTCGATCAAAAACCATTCAATCTCACTGTGCCAGCAGCAAAACGCGAAAAATTCGCTGCCATGCAAAGGCGACGAAAATACAACCCTCACCTGAAACCATCTTAACGGGATTTGAAACCGAGCGTTGTGGGAACCAGCCGGAAGCATGACACAGTACAATCCGAAGCAAATCGAGATCCACCGCCGAACGATTGAGCGAGGATTCCAGTGTCTGATGAATTGTCCCAGGACCAAAGCGACGAATTGCTTGGTGAATTTCAAGCAAGAGGAAAAATCGCCGCTGTCAAACTTTACAGAGAATGGACCGGTTGCTCCCTGGTCGACGCGAAAAACTACGTCGAAAAAATCCAGCCGAACGACACGCCTGCATCCACCCCAACCGAAAACGACATCGAGATTCAGCAGATCGATCGAATCCTGGACGCGATCCAACGGGGCAACAAACTGGAGGCCGTGAAAATCTATAAAGAAACGAATGTTGCTTCACTCGCGGAATCAAAGCAGGCCATCGAGAAACTGATGAGCCAATTGGGAGTGGAGGATACCGGGAGCGGATGCGCGAAGGTGATCATACTGGCTGCGATCATTTCCGCCGGAACACTCATTGCGCTCACCTGATGACGACAAATTTAATGAAGAGACCGAACCGCCACTTAAATCAACTCTCGAGCAAAACTCAAAGTGAATCGGTGTCCCGTAGCAACTCTCATTTCGCCCTATGATTCTTGATACGAAATCACGTTACTTTCTCCCGTCTTCCGAGGTTGACGAATGATTTTCATGCGGCCGTCGCTTGTGCTATTACTACTATCATTTCCGGTTGCGTTGTCGGACAATCTCTCGGCTCAAACTGACGAAACGCTTCGCGTCTTCATTTTTGCTGGCCAGTCAAACATGGTCGGATCAGATTCGAAGGTAAAAGACATCAAACGGTTCCCACCGTTCAGCGGACTCGAGGCACCTCAAACTAAAGTACGTTTTTCGTACTGCCTGGGACGTGAAAACAAAACCAAATCCGACGGCTGGATTGATCTGCAACCGGTCAACAACATCGTCGGTCCTGAACTTAGCTTTGCGCGCGAGGTGACACGGAACACAAAGGCACCCCTCGCCGTAATTAAAGTCGCCGCTGGCGGAACTCACCTCGGTGGCGACTGGAATCCAGATGATCCAATCGGCTTCGAAATGTACCCTCTAGCCTTGAATTGGATACGGGATGCACTCTCTGATTTGGACCAGCGAGGAATCAAATATCGCCTAGAAGGATTCATGTGGCACCAGGGCGAGAATGACATGTTCAACGAAGACTACATGGCAAAATACGGTGACAACTTAAAAAACTTCCTTGCGTGTTGGCGGCGTGATCTTAATGCACCAGACTTGCGGTTTTACGTCGGTGAGCTGTGCACAAAAACAATCTGGGGCATGGATTTACGGCCCAGAATGTACGCCATTAGCCTCGGCCAAAAAGCGGTCACAAACAACGACCCGATGGCTCAATACGTTCCGACTTCCCATGTAGGTGTCGAAATCGGTGGTGGCGTCGGCCTGCATTACCACTATGGAACACTTGGCCAACTTGAACACGGCGTGAACTACGCTGATGCCTATCTGAAGAACATTGGAAAGCAAAAAGCGGTATCCAACGCCCTGAAAAAATGGCCGTACAAAAAAGGGGCGAAGGTCAAACTGTTCGTATTAGCCGGCCACCGCAATATGGAAGGCGAACGTGCATTCGTTCAAGAATTGGCGGAAATGAATGGCAAAACGAATCTTCTGCAACCGAAATCGGGCATTGCTTTTCGCTACAACTTGGGCGGAGGATACAAAGTCTCTGATGACTGGGAACCGCTCGCGCCAGCGGGTTACTACGATACTTTCGGCCCCGAAATCAGTTTTGGTGACACCCTGAACAAAGCAGCGATCGGGAATATTGCCATTGCAAAATTTACCCACAGCGGATCCCAGATCATCGACTGGACCCCCGAGGGAAGCGAAGCCAAGTCTCGAAACTTGTACCCCGCGTTTCTCGAATTTGTACGCGATGCGATACAAGAGCTGACAGCACGCGGCCAAGAAGTTGAGCTGGCAGGCATCTTTTATCACTTGGGGGAAAACGACATGTCCTGGGGACCGTTTCGACAAGGATCCCCCGAACGCCTGATGTCGTTGGTGACACAAAGCCGCAAAGACTTGGCTATGCCCGAACTGCAATGGTACGTCAGCCAGCAGCCCCCAACAGACGATGAACGAGTGAATAAGATCGATGTTACCGCCAAGCTGCAACAAGCCGTTTCACCCGACAAAAACCTCATTTACATCCAAGCGTTCGACATCCCACCACAGGAAAAGAAACTTGTCCTCGATACAACTGGCATCGTTTGGCTGGGCGAGCAAATCGCAGAGGCGTACCTGAACCAAACAGAAAACTAGATCAATCAAGGAATGGCTTCAGCTCTTTGCAAACAGCAAACCTCCTCAGCACCTGGCTGCAAAGCAACTTCGACACAAAGCACCGAGCGACCCATTCACCCAGTTGCAAAGTGTTGACAACAGCACTGCGAGATCCATTTTCAGGGCAAGCATCGGAGCAGTGGCTAGTCGGATGGACAGTGAGACCGCTCGGGCCAGCACGTTTGGCCAGCACCTCGGAAGAAAGCATCCGACGATCAACTCAGTCGGCGCGTCTGGATGATGAATTCGAAAGATAAACCAGACCAGGACTTGCAACTACGGCTTCCGAAGTGGGGCGATCAGCCTGGTTGCTGGGATCACTTTCGTCTGGATGTTCGCGGGCCGCGTCGAGGAGGCATCGCGACTTTCATCCGCGGCCTTGGAGGATTGCTCCTCCGCTCGCCACTGCAGGCGTGTTTCCGCTCGCTGTTTCGCTGCCTCGATTCGGGACTCGTACTCGACTTTCGCGGCATCAAACTGTGATCGGAGCTGTTTTGCCCGTTGAACGAGTGCGTCGTTACCTTCGGCAATCTTCTCGGCCGCCGCGATCAAATCCTGATCCATCGACCTTTCGACCAATTCATCTAAAACCTTCGCTCCTGCCTCCCGACCTTCGACAGCAACCGTGTCACGGAGCAGATCGCCAAATCGCAAGTGCGAGAGTCGCTGCTCTTCGTACATCGTTCTTTCTAACTGAAGTGCTCTAGCATCCGCCCCTGCCAGCCGCATGACATCGATTGCCAACAATTCGTATTGCTCGGCCTCGCTAAGCATCTTGTCAGTGATGAACGCCAGCGTCTTCCTTGCCGCGTCAACGTTTTCACGCTGGCACTGCCGCAGTGCGATGGTCAGCAGTGTCTCTACGGTGATTTCGGATTTCGAATCGACCGCACATTGATTGGTCGCATCAGCCGCCTCACTGAGCCACGCAGCATAGTCAGCGTAATCTTCCGGTTCGGCGGGAAACATCTCGATCAGATCACTACGCGAAACTCGCAACTGGTTCCGAGAGCTCGACGACTGGTAAGCGTACGGATTGGCTTGATTCGTACGCGGTTCACCATGTTTCCCAAGCAACCACATCAAACACTTGGTTGCCCGTTCCATGTCGCCCACCCGTGAAAACACCGGTACGGCTTGAATTGCTTTCTGCATTTCCCCCATGACATCGCTGGTCGGGTCGCTATCGACAAGCTGACGCGAACGCTCGGCAGCGCCCGATGGATCAAGCAGTTTAGATCGCAACTGCAACATCACAGCAGCTTCAGCATTTGTCTGGTTGGTAAGGCGAAACATCGATTCTGCGAGATCCATCATTTCATCACCTTCAAAGGTGCGTTCAGCCTGCGTAATCAGCATCTGCAGAGACACGGCTCTGGTTGTTGTCAGAAGCGCACAATGTCGATACAACGCCTTGGCGCGATCGACCTGCCCCACCTGAGCACAGAGCTCCGCAAGCTGGCTGGCACGCTGCGCGTTTGTTAGATCCAATCGCTCCAACAGATCATCGATCAGCGATTGGTTCTGTTGATTGACACGTCCATAATCTTCGTCAAGCATCGCAAACAGGTGAACGAGCACTTCATCGCTCACGTGTCCCTCGTGCACCTTTTCGACAAGGGATGCAAACGCGGCATCATCACCTCGAAGATTCCGATCTGCTTGCAACAAACCAAGCGAGACATCCTTCACGTTGGTGATCGGTGGACCGGGACGAGACCGCATAATCCGTCTCATTTCCGAGACAGCAAAAGGATAATCTGCGAGGACTTCCCAAGCACTTTTGGACGGCGTTCGGGGGCGAGGGGCCGGCGGCGTAAACAATGCCAAACCACCCCGTGCAGATGCTCGCGCTTTGCTTTCCGCTAACGCACGATCTTCCACCGGCTTCGCTTCCGTTTTCTCTTTTGTCTTGGTTGCCGGTTTCTTTTCAACCTGGATCGCCTTGGCGTTCGGCCAAGCAAGACCATTCAGACGCTTATTGCTTCCTCGGTATCCGTAAGGACTCGCCACGGCAGGAGGAAAACTCCGCCAAATCTTCCGCAACGTTTCCTGGGCTGCCGACTGATCATCAGCATCGAGCGCGGCCTTGAGACCCGTCATCGAAGTCGCGTATTTCTTGCTCGTCGTTTTGGTCGGTTCCTTCGACTTTGACTCCACCTTTGTGAGCTTCGGATCACCACTTGGAGCCTTCACTTCCGGCTCTGGCTTCTTTTGAATTCGTTGACCTTTCTCGGCATCGAAACTCTCAATGTCCTGATCATCCCCAATTTTCCAATACGGCAAAGCTTTGGGAAGATGATTGACCGACAGCAAGAGTGAGCCGAGTCGTTTCTTCAATGACAAGGCTTGCGAGTCGTCTTCTCCATCACTTGCCTTTTGCACACGCCCCTCAATGACATCAATGACGGCAAATGGGCGTTTCTGACTCTGTTCCCATCTCTCGTAGGCTGACAAATATTTCGCTTCATCCGGATACTGTTTGATCGCATTTTGATATTCCTGTCGCAACCGTTTTTCATCTCCTGCTCGCCGCAACAACACGAAGCGTTTGTCAATTTCCTCCACGGTCAGTTTGTCCTGATCGCTATCTCCGCCAATACGTGCCAAAAACTGTTCGGTCGCGACTGGCACCAACTCACTGTAAGCCCAATCGCGGGCGTAACGAACGTACGGATCAGTGACGTTTTCTTCGGGGTTATACGATTTCAGCACAATCTCCAAGGCTTGGTCGGTTTGGCCCGACTGGTGGAGAACAACCGCTTTGATAAATTCCGCTACCTGGGAAACCACCGCCTCACGCTTGCGAACGTCATCCACCATCAACAAATCCAACACCTTGATCGCCAGTTCGGCGTTTTTGGGTTCCCGGATCGCTGTCCCATTGCGTGGCAGCGTGTAGACGCAATAACGCAGATAATTATTTTGCAGCGCCGGACTGATCCCACTCTTGATCGAATCAAGCAACACATCGGCTAACGCATCATCAATTGGCTGTTCACTACGAAAAGGAATCTGCGCCAATTCACGGGGACGCGACTGTGGGATAATTCGTTCAAGCGTATCGGCCATTGCATCGGCGCGAATCGATTCCGGGAACGCATCCATCGCCAGCTCAAACGGAAAGTAGTAGTTAATTTGCAGATCACTGTCCTCGATTAACTTCAGCAACTCTTTATCGTTTGGCACCTCATCGCCCAAGTATTGCGGCAATTTTGAAACGATCCACAAGTAATCTGCAAGTCGCTGTTTCTGATCCTTGTACAAATTCGCCGCATAGCGAACCAAATCGGCAAAAGATTCCTCGGGAAGAATTTCACGGTAGGTATCGAATAGCTGCTTGATTTGCATAACGCCGTAACGACTTCCCGATGCCAACCGCGATCGTGCAAATTGCAACGCCAAACCGTCATCGCCAAGTGACGTCGCCAACCGCATCCAAACAGCAACATCCGAAGCACTCCCAACGCTTTGCATGACGGCAACGCCATTGACAATTACATAAGTGGGGCGTGCGCCGGGCGCACGACCTTGCTTTTGATCGACTCGACGCAAAACCCGTAAGGCGGCTTCACGATCTCCCGCCATCCAAACAGGCAAAAACTGTCGCCACATTTCCCTTGGTGACAATTTTGCGGTAGGTGAATTGTCGGCTTGATCTCCCATTACCGACTTCAGCTGTTGACGTTGATCTTCGCTTAACGTCTCGGACGCGACCATGCGTTGCACACTGTCATAACGCCCTTGAGCGATTCGTTCGCGTGCAAAGCCCAAACTTAAACTTTGATCTTCGCTGAATCGGTTGATCAACAATTGATCCATCTCTTCCAATTCATTGATCCGCTCGAATGCAAAGTAGATTCGCCGTAAAGCCTTCGAACGCTTGAGAATCCTGGGCGAATCAGCCAAATTTTTTGCGACCCGCCCCTCGGTCGCGACTTCGTCAAGCTCTTGCAAACTGCGGTGCAAACGCTCGACCTGGTCGCTCAGCAGTTCATCAACCTGGTCATCGGGCACCGACACCAGCAACCCCTGCAGCAACCGATCGGAATAGGTGTCGTATGCATCTCGGTTGGTCGCCCAATAACGATTGCCCGCGTTCGCGGTTGTGTCTTGAGTTGTGAGAGGTGTTTGTGACAGTAGTAGATCCAAGCCCCGACGATAAAAACGATAGGCCACCTCGTCTTCACCGGCTTGTTCATTCAACTTGGCGACCCGTGCGATTAAGGCAACATCCGAAGGACTGGTCCGCAGCAGTTTGTCATAGCGGACCAGCGCTTCAGGGATCTTGCCGGCTTTTTCAAAAATCGTTGCAACCTCGCGTTGATAAGATCGAGGGTCGGCAAGGTTTCGAGCCATTCCAAACGTCCGCTCGGCACTCTGCGTATCGCCATCATCCAGAAAGGCTTGCCCCAAATCGAGGAAGACTTGCGGTGGCATCAATTCACCCAGGCCGATCAAACGCCTGCCGAATGCAAAGAAGGGTTGGTTCCCTCGGTTAGACGGCCCACGAGAGGAACTCGAGTAATAGACGCCGCCACGAATCTTGGACGATAGTTCCATGCATTCGCGAAGCACCGACAGGCGTCGTGTCCCCGAAACGGCCAGCGAATTCTCCATCGCGCGGATCTGACCTGATTTATCATTCACTTCTGACGACAGATCAGACAGTAATTGGTAGAGGTAATTTTTATCTTCCCGACCAGCCAAGCGTTCCAAGGTAATCCGCCGCGCCCATTGCATTGCCGGCCCCTTGGCCTCCATGTTCAAGAGGCCATCGATCGCAATCGTAAACAAGTCATCTTTCTCGGCATTTTCCGCAAGGTACTGGAACATCCCAACGGCACGCTCGGTTTGATCCATTTCCTTGAGGATGTTGGCCAACAACAAATAGGATTCAATTCGATCGGGGTGAGTTGCGATCCCTTTGCGATAAGCTTTCGCAGCATCCGCTTTCAAACCGACCAACGACAGGACCCCCGCTTCAAATTCACCCCCAATTGAATCCTTACCATCGTCGGCATCGCGCAACGTCATCAGCACGGCCCGCGCCTCTTGCGCCTTACCACGTTCAAGCATGCTCAACGCAAGTTGCCTCAGGTATTCGGTTTCCCCTTCAGGATCGACCGCGATCAACCGCTCGATGACTTTTTCATAATTCCAGTAGTCATTGCAAATCTGATAAAGACGCCCCTGTTCCTGCAACCTCTCGACTTCATTCTTTCCTGATTTTGCCATGTACTCTTCGGAGATCTCGGTCGCTGCTACCGAATCATTGACGCGGCTATAAATACGGATCAGCAGACCAGCTTCACGATCATCCGCCGTTCCGTCGGCGAGCTTCTCTTCCAATTCAATCGCGATATCAGCCAGCGTTCCAAGCCGACTTGCGACGGTCATCAATCGATCTTCGACATACCGGCGTCGCGGCACGGAGGTTGTTTTCCGCCACAGCTCAACCCATTGATCGAGTGCGCGGTCCTCGTCACCGACTTCGCTATATAACCAAGCCAATCGCATTTCGAGATCTTCCGCGACGGTGCCCCGACTCGCTCGAATCGCTTCGTTAACCTCGATCGCCTTGTCTTGTCGTCCGACCCGTTCATAGGCTCCAGCCAATTCTGCACGGACCTCATCACCGACATCGTCCATCGCCTGAATGCGATTGAGTGTCGCTTCCGCACCAGTCACTTCACCACGACGTTTCTGCAAGTCGGCCCAGTACAGCAACGCTTGCCCGTGATTGGCCCGCAACTCGACCATTCGCTCGATGGTCTGCTCCGCCAGTTCGTCCATGCCGAATTCGCCCAGCGTTTTTGCGGCGACCAGCAACTGCGATCGACTCTCCGTCGCACCGACATAATCTGTCCAGAGCGTTTCCGCTTGATCGGCCTGACCCTTTTCGAGCAGGATCTGCGTCAACCCCCGACGCCACGTCAACTCGTTTGGTTCCGACTGGATCAGTTGCCGATAAGATTCGATCATTCGATCTTCGTAGCCGGCTTCGCCTTCCATTTCGAGAAGCTCCCGTCGCATTTCGACGGTAAAGCCCTGTGCATTTTGCGCCGTGGCCTTGAACAGATCGATTGCTTCGTCGTACTTACCAAGCTCTCGTAGCAAGTTAATCCAAACGGTGATTGCTTCAGCCGGCAGCCTGTCTTTTGATTCGCTTCTGGACTTCAACTTTTGGACGAGTTCTTCAAGCCCTGCCTTTTCTTTCTGCAACCGGTAGGATTCAACCAACAGCGATAAAGCGTAGTTACGATCCCGTTTCAATTCCGCTGAATCGACAGCGTCCCATGCAGTCTTGATCGCCTGATCCCGCTGCTTGGCTCGAATCGCCCATTCCGTGACCCGACTCGCATTGCGAAATCGTTCGGTCCCGGCCCCTTCAACGGTGAAGAGCTTGATCGCGTCGGCATATTTGTTCTGGACGGCCAACACGATCGCGGCACGATTGCGAAACGCGGTATCAGGTGAATTCCCGGCAAGTTCAATCAGCGGCTTCGCATCATTGCTCTGCGGAGTGCTTCCGCGGGAACCGCTTGTTGTGTTTGCGATCAATCCCATCAGCGCTAACCGTAGCCGAACCGAACGCTGATCTGCTTCAGGCAACGTTTTTTGCAAAAGCGACTCGTAGATTACCTTCGCTTCATCCACCTCACCCAAGGCATCTTTCAACTTCGCTTGCCAAAGCATTAAATCTGGTCGCTGATCTGCAACCTCTTTAACATCCAATAATTTTCCCAACAGCCGCGAAGCTCGCCCAAGATCACCTCGTCGGGATGAGAGATGAACTTCAAGCTCAGCAATCACCTGACCCCGTCGCTCGTTCAGATCGCCACGCGCTTCGAACAACCAATCCAAGAGCGGTTGAATACTGCCATCGGAAAGAACGGCGAGGCGGAATACTTGATTTGCTTCTTCGCGATCGACACCGTTTTCAAGCCACAGATCGATGGATTCATTCACCTGAGCCGAGAGTTCCTCAGCGATCTTGGTCTGAGCATGAACGGAGTTGCTGGAAGCGACGCAAAAGGCAAAGGCAAGAATCGCTGAAGTGCGAATCGCTGCGCCACCCACCTTGGTAGGCATGCCAACCTCAGCAGAACCGCCAAGCGATGAATTGGATCCAACAGAACCAGATCGAACCGGCATCCTTCGCCAGATGATTTCAGCTAGAAACAGCATCAACGCGAATCCAAAGAGCCATGACCCAATTGAAAAAACCGTTTTCCCTGAAGGCGTGGATGCCGGCGCGGCAACCCAATCATCAGATACACCGAATTGCTTTCCCCCGGCGACAGCAACAAGCCGTGCCATCTTTCGCTGTGCTCGTGGGTCCACCCGATTCTCCGGCACAACACCGGACCCAACGACCAGGGGTTGCCAACGCAATGGCGTAGAGCTGGCTGACGTTTCGAGACGCAACGTTTCGCCCAGGTGTGGCGCAGGGATGCGAGCAATAAACCGATCGGGACTGCGGGCCAAGAAGTTAAGTGATTCCATTGGTTCGTTTGACTCCCTTTGAGCTCCGCTTTGCGTCTCCGCCACCATCCTGGCGACTGGGCGACTATCACCCGCGGCGCGACTTTGCTGGCGAATGGCATGTACGATCACTTCACCACCATCATGCTCGACTTCGTAACGAAACGGGTCACGAGCGTCAGCTGCACTCCGCTGCAAAATGCGGGCGAGTGCCTGAGAATATTCAGGCCACTGCTGCCACGGTTCTGTCCCCGCTCCCACTGGCTCCGTCGTCAGGGTCGTGACACGTCCCAAACCGTAACGCCAACTCGAGAGAATCGGATGTTTTTCGGTGGCTGTTTCCAACAACACTTGGCTCCCTGGTCTTGGCTTACTTTCGACATAGCCAGCAAGACTTGGCACATTCGACGTGTCCACATCGCCCCACCATCCTGCACCACCCCGCACACGAACCGTGTGAACACCCGGGCGATAGGCAGGCAGCTTGGTGGTAGAGGGTTGCTTCAGCAAGATCTCAGGAAGATTAAAACGATTCGGCACATTGTAAAATCGCCCTTTCCCCCAGTTCGCGATGTTGACCAAAAATTCGCTGTGATAGCCACCGCCAGCAAGCACCGTTGAAACATTGATTCCTTCACCCGCCATCCGCCGCATCAATGATTCAAAATCTCCCGACTCGACACCACCATCGGTCAAAACCAAAACATGTTTGTACCGTGTATCAACGTTCTGGAGACCGTAAAACGCCTCTTCGAGTGCTGGTAAAATCACGGTGCCGCCACCGGCATCCATCCGATTGAGCGCCCGTTGTAATTCGATTGCATTGGAAGCAGGCTGCAGTGGCGCCGCCCAACGCTTGGCCCCGTAAAATTCAACGATGCCAACTTTATCGTGTGGTAACAAGCGACGCATCGCCAACCGCGCGACCTCCTTCGCCAACTGAACACGCACACCGCTCATCGATCCGGACGTATCAATTACGACTACCAACGATGTCGATGGGTCACGTTTCTCTTCCTTCTGCACAAACTCAACCGGCAACATGGTTTCGATTGGTCGGTTGTGCCATCCACCAGCGCCAAACGAGGCGCGACCACCACTCATCACCAAACCGAGACCATTGGTTTGCACTGCATTGACGATCTGTTGTTCGGTGTCGGCAGGGATCAATTCAGCGGGAATATCATCCAGCATCACCAAGTCAGATTTGCCGAGTGATCGCCGCACTGCATCGGCATCGGATCGATCAACGCTTTGAACATCAAAGGTAGATCCAATCATCTGGGCAAACTTTTCGGCGGCCCCGGTTTGAAGACTGCCGAGATAAAGCAGCTGTGGCGCATCATGAATCGGCAAAACAACTGAAATTTGCTCCGAGTCTTGCCCACCCGCACTACGGACAATCACATCGGCTTCCATAAAACCCGACGCAGCGGGCTCAAAATCTAGAACAACCATCTGGTCGGTGTCGCCGCTACACTTAGCCGACGCGAGCGTTTCACCATCTTGTTGCAGTGAAACTTCGCCAGCCTGATTCTTTCCACTCGAAACGACTCGAACACTCAGTCGCGATGTCGAGCCTTTTCGAAGCGGTTCGGTCCAATAAACCTGCACAGGCGTCGGTAGCCGCTCGACGGAGGGCAACTCCACCCAATGGATTGGAATCTCTCGCTTCAAAAGCGCACTGATGGCTCGGCTATCATCTTCACGTGTCGCCATCGCATCAGACGCAACCGTGACACTGCCACCCGATCCGTGCGTGATCAAGGATGCAGCGTGCGACAGAGCTGCTGACAACGGGGATGCCCCCTGCGAAGGACTATCGCTGATCCAGGTTACCGACCCAAATCCGGAAAACTCATCTTCCTGAACGGGCTGTCCGATCGCGACGAGATGAGTGCGTCCGGAATCCGCAAACTCACCCGCCAAGCTTGTAATGCTCTGATGCGCCTGTTCAACCACGCTCGCACTGCGATCCAAAATCAAAACCCGATCGACTTGCGAATCGCTCGCGCGAAACCTCGGCTGCGTCAGCGCCAAGGCAAGCATCAAAAAGAGCAGGGAACGGAGCGTGTTTTGCACACGATCATTCCCCCGCCAGGGACCAACCCACGGCAACAACGCTAAAACAGCAAGTAAACACCACCACGGAGAGGAAAGAATCATGGCATACGTCCTCGCTGGTACAACATCCATTCACCGGCTAACAAGGTCGACACGATTAACCCAAGCCACGTCATTAAGCCGACTCGCGAAAACAAACCAGCGGCAGGCGAATCCAACAGATCAGCGGCCTTGGCGATCGGGTGTGACAAGCGAGCCGTCTGAATCTGCCGTCCATCTTCGGTGGCCGCGATCGCACCAGCGGCTCGATCGAATTCGGGCGCAGCAACGGGCAGACGCTCACCCTGCTCGGCCCACGGAACCATGGCTGGCTGGTTGGCAAGCCAGCGAATCGAACGTGCTACAAAAATCGGACAAGCCCGACTCTCAGCGAAATCGAATGTAGGAGTGAACAAATTGCTCCAGATCGCGATGCTTCGCTGATCCGCCGCAGCGACTTGAACGTCAATCACCCGACCACTCTCTTCCGCGATTGCCATCGCGTCGATTTGCTGGAGCGCCAATTCATTGATCAACTCCGAAAGCGCAGCTTTGGGATCTTCATGATCGGATTCGATCAAGAAAGCAGATTCGTCGTCCGTGGAAAGCCGAAAATTCGAATCCGCTCCAGAACCAACTCGAACCTCCGCGTCAGATGAAACGATTTGACAAGCTTTATCCAGCCGAATCAATTCGCGTAGCGTTTCAGGAACACTCTCGTCGATTGCGACACGGATCAGTTCTCGTGTCGGCAACGTCATCTCACCGATTGTCTTGTCATCAACTTCGACTCGCAGCGTCCCGCCATCCGCCACAACGTCCAGCAATTGAAACTCCGATTCGGATTGTTGCTGCAACGATTGAGCAACGGGTTGATCATCCACTGTGATTCGGACACTTGCAGCATTAGACACTTGGTCCGGGGGAAATCCGATCGCGACATCAATCATCCCCCACCGACCACTAACGGAATCAGCAACGCCGAGTGTCAGCAGTTGAGCTTGGGAAGCGTCTGCGTCGCGGGGAATGCGGTAGATTGTCAAATCGTTTCGCAATGCGTTCAGATAGGCCTGTTCAACTTCCACATCACCAACCAGATGCATTGCCAGTGGTGATTCAGGGCTGGCACGAAACGACAACGCCTCAATCGCCCACCGCATTCCCTGCGGCGTCCGAGTCACAGCTTGCGACTCGGGATGACT
>JARGNK010000031.1:0-26789 GCA_029213145.1 Rubripirellula sp.
GCATCACTGCTGAGCATCACTGCTGAGCATCACTGCTGAGCATCACTGCTGAGCCATGCTTTGCGCCCTGGCCATCGCGTCTTCCGCTTTCGTGATGTACTGCTGATCTTGCGTTCCCGCCCAAGCACGCTGGTAGGTGACGCTGAGGGCGGTGAAATTGAACGAATCACTCGGTTCCAGCTCACACGCTTTTTCCGCGTGTTGAATCGCCAAATCGTGCTGACCGGTTTTGGTGTAAACACGAGCCAGCGCGAGATGCGCCAGCACGAAACCGGGGTCGACCTGAACAATCTCGTTTAGACCTGAGATTGCCGGCTCAAATTTTTCCTCGTCGATTAATTTCTCGACGTCGTTGTATTGGGCGTGAAGGTCGCTCATGGTTTCGTGCGGTACAGAGTGGGAAAACGTTCGGGTGAAAAATCGCAGCGATCAATCGTTCAATGCTGCCTGTGCGGCTGCAAGGCGAGCGATTGGAACGCGGAATGGGCTGCAGCTGACGTAGTCCAATCCAACACGATGGCAGAAGTCGATGGACGACGGATCGCCACCATGTTCACCGCAGATACCAACCTTGAGTTTGTTCTTGGTGCTGCGGCCTTTTTTGACCCCCATGTCAACCAATTGGCCGACACCGGTTTGGTCGAGTGACTGGAACGGGTCGACATGCAAGATGTCTTGCTGGAGGTAATCCGGCAGGAAAGTGTTCACGTCGTCACGGCTGTAGCCAAACGTCATTTGGGTCAGGTCATTGGTACCGAAACTGAAGAAGTCGGCGTACTCCGCGACTTCGTCAGCGGTCAATGCTGCACGAGGAATTTCGATCATGGTTCCGATCAAAATATCGAGTTTGCCAGTGAACTTCTTCGCTACTTTGGTCTCCTCGATGGTCGTTTCGACTCTCTCTCGCAGGGTCTCCAATTCGGCTGCCGTTCCAACCAAAGGAATCATGATCTCAGGATTCGCTTTGATCTTTTTCGCTGAGCAGCGGATTGCTGCTTCGACGATCGCTCGAACTTGCATCTCGAGGATTTCAGGATAAGTCACGCTGAGTCGGCAACCACGATGACCGAGCATTGGGTTGGACTCGTGGAGTGCGGAAGCCCGCTTCACCACTTCGGCCTGCTTGACACCAAGTTCTTTCGCCATTGCTTTTTGTGCGGCATCATCATGCGGCAGGAATTCATGTAGCGGAGGATCAAGTAAGCGGACGGTGACCGGCAGTCCGTTCATTGCTTTGAAGATGCCTTCGAAATCTTTTCGTTGGAACGGCAACAATTTCTTTAATGCAGCGCGGCGATCTTTTTCGTTGTCGGCCAAGATCATTGCCCGCATATGAATGATGCGGTCCGCTTCAAAGAACATGTGTTCGGTTCGGCACAGCCCAATGCCCTCGGCACCAAAATCGCGTGCCCGTTTGCTGTCGGCGGGTGAATCTGCATTGGTGCGAACTGCCAAGCGGCGGAACTCATCGGCCCATTTCATCAGCTTCGAAAAGTCACCTGAAAGCTTCGGTTCTTGAGTCTCGACTTCGCCCGCCATGACTTCGCCAGTCGTCCCATCGAGGCTGATCAGATCCTTGACGCCGAAGGTTCGGCCATCCACTTTGATCTTCTTGCCCTTTTCGTTGATTTCGATGTCGCCGGCACCGGCCACGCAACACTTACCCCAACCACGTGCGACGACAGCAGCATGGCTGGTCATTCCGCCGGTGCTGGTCAAAATCCCGGAGGCGGCATTCATTCCGTCAACATCTTCAGGGCTGGTTTCTTTCCGAACCAAGATGACAGATTCTCCCGCCTCGGCTCGCTCACGAGCTTCTGCTGCGGTGAACGCTAGCCTGCCGACCGAGGCACCTGGGGAAGCAGGAAGTCCACGGGTCAGCACATCTGCTGCGTTTCGAGCGGTGGGCTTGAAACTTGGCAGCAGTAGTTGAGTGAGGTCGTTTGGAGGAACACGGAGAACGGCCTCTTTGTGGTCGATTAGCTTCTCTTTGACCATGTCGCAGGCAATCTTGACCGCCGCGACGCCAGTCCGCTTACCTGTTCGGGTTTGCAACATGAACAACTGGCCGCGTTCAATCGTGAACTCGATGTCCTGCATCTCTTTGTAGTGATCTTCCAGTGTCTTTTTGATGTCCAAAAGTTCACGGTAGACACTGCGATTCCACTTGCTCATCTCGGCAACGGGCTGTGGAGTTCGGATGCCGGCGACAACATCTTCACCCTGAGCGTTGACGAGGAATTCACCGAAGAATTTGTTCTCGCCGGTATTTGGATTCCGAGTGAACGCAACGCCCGTCCCAGAATCATCACCCATGTTTCCGTAGACCATGGATTGAACATTCACTGCGGTACCGAGCAGGCCGCGGATGTTCTCGATTTCGCGGTAACGAACTGCCCGGGCGGTGTTCCAAGATCCGAAGACCGCTTCGATCGAGTGTTCGAGTTGCTTGAGCGGGTCCTGAGGGAAGAACTCGCCGGTGTGCTTCAGATAAACCGCCTTATAGGCTTCGCACAGTTCCTTCAGTCCCTCGGCAGGGACATCCGTATCCTCGGTGACTTTGTACTTCTTTTTGATCTTGTCGAACGCAGCTTCAAAGACATGGTGGTCCATGCCCATCACCACGTCGCCGAACATGTTGATCAAACGGCGATAAGCGTCATAAGCAAAACGTTCGTTCTTGGTTGCTTTGGCCAAGCCTTCGGTAGCCTCGTCATTCAGGCCCAGGTTCAGGATCGTGTTCATCATGCCCGGCATGCTGACGGCAGCACCACTACGCACACTGACGAGCAGCGGGTTGGCATTGTCGCCGAACTTCTTGCCAAGCTCTTTTTCGAGCCGTGTTACTGCTTTGCCAACTTGATCCATCAAGCCTTTCGGCAGTTTCTTTCCCGACTTGTAGTAGGAGTCGCAGACCTCGGTGGTGATGGTGAATCCGGGAGGAACCGGTAAGCCGATTCTGGTCATCTCCGCCAAGTTCACTCCCTTTCCCCCAAGCAAAGATTTGCTCTTGCCTTTTCCCTCGGTTTTGGATTTCCCGAAGTAATAGACCATTTTTTCTTGCGATGAAGCTTTCTTAGCCATGGTTTCTCTCTAACAAGCCGGTGGTAGATGAATCGTTTGCGTTGGTCTGGTGTTCAGTTGCCTCAACCGAACTAATTTGGGATACCGAATCGGAGATGATTCGAAATCGCGGGCCGACGGTTGCGAGCTTCTGCGGAACCTGCATTGACTGAATGACCTTGACGGACTTAATTCAGTTGCGGTCGCAATACTCGGGATTGGGACTCAATATCGCCGGTTCCGCGCCTGAGAGGCCGGGGTGCCAAGGGGAAACTGAGTACCGCCAGGGAGTCTCCGGAGGAGAACGCTCGCGGCCCAAAAACACGCCATTTCCCGCGTAAATGTATTTGCCCATCTTGAAATGGTCAATGAGCCACTTGTACCGGCCTTCTCGGCTCCGCTAGCGACGCTTGAAGGGGTGTAGAGGCACCTTGTCGCCGGTTTTAGCCCGCCTGGCGATTGTCCGTATCGCGGGTTTGACCATTCTGCCCCAGTGGACGAGTCCAAAATCGATCCTTGATCTGATCGATTCGGCTCAGGGCAATGAGGCCACTCTGCTGCCCGCGAGATCAGTCGTCCGCGGGGGGCATGTGATCATGTGCGACCAAGAAAGCCGTTTAGTGACGCTCAACTACCAACAATTTGCCGAGAAGTTAAGCAGCAGCGGTTTGATGACGTTGAAGGAACTGCAGGCATTTGAGTCGGAGGGAATGCTGTCCAGCGTGGAAACTTTGGCGAGTCAGCTTGTGGGGCGTTACAAGCTCACTGAGTTCCAGGCGGAAGTTATTTTGGAGACCCGTTCGGATCCTTTAGTGGTCGGAGACTACTTCATCATGGATCGGATCGGGCAAGGTGGCATGGGGATTGTTTACAAATCGCGACGGCGTGATGCCCACGATCTTGTCGCGTTGAAGATGATGACCCCTAAGACCGTCGGTAGCAGCATCGCGGTGAAGCGATTTCGCCGAGAAATTGAGCTGGCCTCCCGCCTGAAGCACCCGAACATTGTGACGGCCATTGATGGAGGTGAATTTGGAGGCAGGGAATTCCTTGTGATGGAGTTCGTCGATGGTCTCAATCTTGGTGCTGTCTTGCAGACCAAGAGGAAGCTCGCCGTACTGAGCGCATTTGATCATGTTCTCGATGCTGCCAAAGGTTTGGCATACGCCCACAGCCAAGGAATTGTCCACCGCGACATCAAACCGTCCAATCTGCTTGTCAATCGTGATGGCACGGCCAAGATCCTAGATATGGGCTTAGCCCGCATCATTCAGGACGAGTCGATGTCCGATTCTTCTGAAACGTTGACGCAGTTAACGCGGGAGGGGGCACTGATGGGGACGGCTGATTACATTGCACCCGAACAGGCTTTGAATTCGAAGAACGCTGATTTTCGGGCGGACATCTATAGTCTCGGATGCACCATGTATTACGCGTTCACGGGACGGGCTGTGTACGCCGGTGAGACGCCGATGGAACGGCTGATTGCGCATCGTGAGCAAGACATTCCGTCTCTGCTGGAGGCGCGGGACGACCTGCCGCCAGAGGTCGACGGCATCTTTCAAAAGATGGTTGCCAAGGATCCCGAGGATCGTTACCAATCGATGCAGGACGCCGTCGATGACATGCAGAATTGTCGTCTGACCTATGGTCATATGTGGATGATCAAACGCTTCATCGCAGAGCAGAAGCTGCCCAAGGGGATCGGCAACGAATAACGCGACCGACGTCCGACTGCTACACTCGCCAGTGTAAGGCTGATTGAGAGTCACCAGCCCGCGTTGTCTTGCTGAACCCGCTGCGCAACTGAGCGAGGCTTACGGGCACCGGCCCCAAGCCAAATGAGGCGTTTGGGGTAGTTGAGGGAGAAACGACTGCCATTCACCCATCGGTTTGGGTGAAGTCAGTGCGGGTGAAAGGACTCGAACCTTCACGTCCAAAGGACACCAGATCCTAAATCTGGCGCGTCTGCCAATTCCGCCACACCCGCTCGTTACTGATTAGGACTCGGATCCCGAGGCGGCGTCATCGGCGGCTGCGGTTGGTACCACCCAGACTTTCAGGCTCGCATCGACTTCGCTGTGGAGGTGAACCTTGATCGTGTAGAGACCGAGTTCCTTCAGAGGGCCTTCGAGCCGGATCTGGTCTTGAGCCAAGGTGAATCCAGCCGACTTCAGGCCGTCCACGATCTCGTGTGGTCCGACACTGCCGTAGAGATGACCTTCGTCATTCGCATTGGCTTCGATCGTGATCGACTGACGTCCCAGTTCATCAGCCAAAGACTGGTATTCGCTGAGTTTCGCAAGCTCGATCGCGCGAAGTTTTTCGCGGTGCTTGTCGACCATTCGTTTGTGGTGTTCGGTGGCAATAGCAGCCAATCCCTGCGGCAACAGATAATTGAGTGCGTAGCCGGCTTTGACTTCGACAATCTCTCCCTGTTTACCAAGGTGTTCGACGTTGTGAATCAACAACAGTTGGATGCCGCCATTCTCGCCTTTGGGAAGGCGTTTGAACATCTGAGATTTGCGGGTTCGTTGGGTCCCAGGCATGTCAGAACTCGTATGAAATGATAAAGGGTATCGGTGTTTTCTATGATTGGTTTTGGCGTTGGTTAAAACGGGATATCCGGTTCGTCATAACCTTGTCCGCCGCCCGTCGGTTGTGCTTCTCGTTGGCCCGGTGCACTGCCAGGGTCGCTGGCTTGGTGTCCGCCCCCACTGATTTGTTGGCCGCCACCGCCATACTGTTGGCCGCCACCGCTGTATTGCTGGCTGCCACCACCGGTGCGCTGACCGCCTCCACCTCCGCCGCCGCCAGTCCCGCCAAGCATTTGCATGCGATCGCAGACGACGCGGAGTTTACTTCGTTTCTGGCCGTCAGTTTCCCATGTGTCTAGTTTGAGTCGACCCTCGACCAAGATTGGTGAACCCTTGCCGAGATACTCGCTGGCGACCTCCGCAGTCCGACCCCAGAGCGTCACGTCAACGAACGTCGTTTCGTCCACCCATTCGCCGCTGGCAGTCTTTCGTCGGTCATTCACGGCCAAGCCAAGGTCGGTCACAGCTGTTCCACCAGGGGTGTACTTCAGTTCGATGTCTCGGGTGAGATTACCGACCAAAATGACGCGGTTGAAACTAGCCATGGTGTTTGCCCCCAAACAAGGAACTGCAGTGTTTTGGCGCGTGGGGTGAACTCGTCGATCCCACTGCCTGGGAAAATAATTGGATCAGGTCGACGCAGCCTCGGTGGAGGCATCTGCTTCTGCCGCATCGTCTGCGCCGCCATCCCCTTCCTCGGTCGCTGAGGAGTCGGTGGGAGTTGAAACCTTGACCGATTCGCCTCGAGCATTTGCCAGGATTGGCTCGACCAATCTCGCCTCGAGCTTGACGGTCAAGTGACGCAGCAAAGGCTCATAAAGTTGGAACGCACGATCCATCTTCGGGATGTTGACTCCCTCGATCTCGTGATAGATCAACCAGTAGGTGCCTTTCTGGTGCTTGTCGATTGGGTAAGCAAGTTTTTGCTCCATCCAAAGTCGATTGACCATTACGGTCCCACCAGCTTCGGTGACGATTTCTTCGAGTCGTTTGCTGATGCCGCTCGGGTCGCGAGCGTAATGGTTGCTATCGAGAATCAGCAGCGTTTCGTAAGTGTTTTTAGCCACGTTTGGTAAATCTCTCAGTCTTGATCCGGTGAGGGATCGGAAGGATCCGCCGATTGTTTCGGCTTGGTGTTTGTTTTGTTGGGTGAATTCTTTCGAGGCTGACTCGATTTTGGTCGGCTCGCTCTGGGGTCGGCATTATAGCGATTCATCGCATAGCCAATCCCATTGCGGGCCCAGTCGAGTGCCGCTTGGGCGGCCGAGTCGGTAGCCGAATCGACCTTTTCTCTCTCTTGGTCGGTAAATTTTCCCAATACATATCCGGAAACATCCCAACCCGCGGGCGGGCGGTCGATTCCGATCCTTAGCCTCGGAAACTCTTCAGTTCCGAGGTGGCGGATAATATCCGCCACTCCTTTTTGGCCGCCAGCAGAGCCAGCCGCTCGTAGTCGAACACGTCCTGAAGCCAAGTTGAGATCATCACAGACCACCAACACGTCTTCTGGCTTGATTTTATAAAAGTCGCATGCTTTTCGTACACTCCTGCCACTGGCATTCATGAACGTTTGCGGCCACAAAATGGCCAGTTTTTCGCTGTCAAGTATTCCTTCTGTCAGATCCCCGTCGAAGCGGTTCTTGGAGGGTCCGGCATTGATTCGGGAGGCCACGATGGCCGCCACCACGAAACCGACATTGTGTCGGGTCTGTTCGTACTTGCGACCTGGGTTACCGAGGCCAACGATCAGCTTCATGGTACTGTCAGTGGGCGTATGGCCCGGGCCGACTAGCCCTCCTCTCCTGTGTCTTTATCGCCACCCTTGGAGATGACTTCTGGTTCGGCACCGGTTACGGCTGTTTCTGCTGCATCCGATTCACCTTTCGGCTCTTCGATGTGCACCAATGTGGTATCAGCAGCTGTGACTAGCTCGATCCCTTCCGGTAGCTCAAGATCGCTAGCGTTCAGATGTGCTCCCAGGCCGAGGTCGGTAACGTTAAGTCGCAGCGAATCAGGAATGGCACCAGCTGAGCAGCGGATATCCACTTCGTGGGTGTTTTCGATCAAAACGCCACCTTGACGGGTGCCAGCTGCCTCGCCATGAGTCTGGATCGGAACCGTCACCTCGACCATTTCCTTTAGATTCACTCGAATCAGGTCCAAATGCAGGACCTCAATTCCCAATGGATCCCATTGCACATCGCTGACCAGGGCAGTGTCTTTGACCGCACCAGCCAATTCGACGGTCTTGCTATGGTGGCGAATCAATGACTCGACCTGCTTTGCCGGCACCGACAAATGTTCGTTATTTTCACCGTGCCCGTAGAGCACGACCGGGACGCGTCCCGCTCGCCGCAAAACTTGACTTGCTCTCGAGCCTGTTTGCTCGCGTTTTTCAACTTCCAATAATTCGGCCATCAGTCCAGCAACCTTCCCCAGCCCGTTCCAAAATGCAGAGTCACTTTGTCGTTCGCGCACAATCCGCGCCGTCTCGCTCTCGAAAAGCGAAGTGCGCCAGTATGGCGGATCAATCACCAATCGCAAGCCCAACTGAAAACTTCTGTTAATCCATCTCGTTCAAATCGCCAAACCTGTGGTCTAACCCCCCGTTTTTTGCATCCTTGCAAGTAGGGAGGGGCCAGGGTTGGATATTTGGGCGTTGCAGGCAAGTGGCAGGTTTTACTCGCAGGCCGTCCGTTTTGAGCATCGCCATTGCCATGAAGAGCGCTCCCGATTCCCGTTTTTTGCCCCGTTGGTCAGGTTGTGGATCGGGGGAAAGTGTTTTCGTTTTGAGCCATTCGGTCTTATAATACAGGTCCCACCTGAGGCCCGAACCGACTAGCCGATCCGCCCCTGGAGTTCGCATCCCGCCGTCATCCTACGATGTTGCACGTCGTTTTGGGTGTCACAGGTCTTGGGGGTTCAGTGGTGTTTCTCCCACCAACGAGCCAGATTCGACGAATTCGGGGCCATTTCCCTTCGCTTGCTGCGTCTAGCGGCACTTCATCATGATGTACCGACCCTTGCTAGCGTTGTTTGTCACCTTCAAGTGTGTGTTTGTCCTCTCGTTTTGCGTTTCTGGATTGGAGGCTTCTGGATCGGAGGCCGAAGGGGTGATCGCACGAGGCGAAGCGGTGTTTCAAAAACTCTGCCAAGACTGTCACGGAGTCGGCGGGCAAGGGGTTCAGGCCCACTATCCAGATCCCTTAACGGGAGATTTGTCAGTCAAGGAGTTGGCGAAGTTGGTCATTGAGACGATGCCTGAAGAGAATCCCGATGCTTGTGTGGGAGTTGATGCTGAGGCAGTTGCCGAGTTTATGCATGCACGTTTTTACAGCGAAGCAGCTCAGGTTCGAAATCGCCCCCCTCGGGTAATTCTGTCTCGATTGACGGCTGAGCAGCTAAGGCAGTCTTTGGCCGACTTGTACGGCAGCATGGGGCGTCCGGTTGGCGTCGAGTCCCGGCGAGGGCTCCAAGGGCGTTACTACAACGGGGCTCGTCGTAAAAACGATGAGAAGAAAATCGACCGTGGTGACCCGGTTTTGGAATTTGACTTCGGGGATCAGGGGCCGGGCGAAGAGATCGATGCCAAAGACTTTGGAATCGTCTGGAATGGTTCCCTGAAAATCGATCGAAGCGGTCGGTATGAGTTAATCCTTCGAAGTACTTGCTCGTGCACGATGGACTTTGGTGCTGAGCGACGGGTTTTGGTGAACAATCATGTCCAATCGGCTGGGCGGGATGAGTTCCGCCGCGTCCTGTACCTGACCGGTGGCCGGGCATATCCGTTGGAAATCGAGTTTTCCCAGCGAAAGCGAAAGACCGAGCAACCACCGGCGAAAATTTCGTTGTCTTGGATTCCGCCTGGTGGACAAGAGGAAGTCATTCCTGAGTCCCACCTGATTCCTGTTGAGATGCCTAGCTCTTTTGCCTTGCAGACTAAGTTGCCCCCGGACGATCGAAGCTACGGTTACGAACGTGGGACTGCCATTGATCGAGCTTGGGAGGAATCGACAACAAATGCTGCGATCGAATTCTCGCAAATAGCGATCGATGAGCTTTATCCCAACTACCTTCGCAAGCATCGCGATGACTCAGATGACAATCGTGGACGGCTGCGGGCCTTTTTGCACGATTTGATTGAAACCGCTTTTCGGGGGCCGGTTGATGAATCGATTCGATCGGTTTACATCGATCGGCAAATCGATCAAGCCGAAGATGATGGCGAAGCGATTAAGCGAGTCTTGCTGGTGATGTTGAAGTCGCCTCGGTTTTTGTATCCAACGCTCGACGTGGGGCATTCGCCGAGTCGACGAGCGGCCAACCGTCTGGCGCTAGCAATGCACGATTCGCTGCCGGCAGATGATTGGCTCGTAAAAAAGGCCCAGCAAGATCAGTTGGAAACGGAGGCAGCGATTCGTAACGCTGCAGAGCGAATGGTCAAGGATTATCGAGTTCAAGCCAAGTCGCGTGAGTTAGTTTACCAGTGGTTCGACCTGGGGGACCTTGGTGAGATCGTCAAAGATAGTGAGCAATATCCAAATTTTGATCAGGCTTTGGTTGGTGATCTGCGAAGTTCGTTCGACACTTTTATCGACGAGGTGTTGTGGAGCGAGAAGAGCGATTTCCGGCAGTTGTTGCGAGACGATTGGATGTTCACAAATCACCGAATTGAAGCGTTTTACGGCGATGCTTGGAAATCGAGTTCGGAGTCGGGTTCTAACAGCCCGGATTCGGGTGGCGGATTGAATCGCAGTATCCGCGATTCAGAAGTGCACGTCGGTTTGCTGACACATCCGTTGTTGATGAGTCACCTCGCCTATCACGAAACAACTTCTCCGATTCATCGCGGTGTCTTTTTGACGCGACATGTTCTGGGGCGTGTACTGAGGCCTCCCAATGAAGCTTTCACGCCACTCAATCCAGCGTTGCACCCTAATTTAACCACGCGGCAGCGCGTCGAATTGCAGACGGGCGAGGTCAATTGCCAGGTATGTCATCAGACGATTAACTCACTCGGCTTTGCGATGGAGAATTTCGACGGTGTTGGGCGTTTTAGACAGCAGGAGCAAAGCCAGCCGATCGATGCGCGTGGCAGTTATCGCTCTCGGTCGGGGCAGGTGTTTGCGTTTGAAGGCGCACGCGAGCTAGGTGATTTTCTGGCCAGCTCTGAAGAGGTTCAGCGATCTATTGTAGAGGCGACGTTCGAGCATTTCGTAAAGCAGCCGATCACAGCCTACGGTGATCAACTGGTAGATCAGCTGACTGATTCTTTTCGAGCCTCGGATTACAATTTTCGCCAACTGGTTGTTTCCATTGCGGTGGTCGTTGCCCAACACTCTCCTGCCGATGTTCCTTCCGGAGCTTCGGTCAATTAAACTACGTCCCCGAGCTGTCTTTCGTAATTACGAGGCCCTGGATCAAATCATGAGCATGCATATCGAGCCGTCTCGACGTCAATTTATGCGAGACCTAGGAATCGGTGCGGCGGCCACGCAGTTTTTGTGGGCTCTGCCTAGCCTGGGAGCCGCACCGGCGCAACATCACAAGCAACGCGTTGTGTTTGTATTTAGCCCCAATGGAGTGATCCCCAAGCATTTCTGGCCCGATCAGGAGGGCGAGCATGTCGGGCTGAAGCGAATCCTCAAACCACTCGAACCGTTCAAGGATCAGCTGCTTACGCTGCAAGGTATTGACAACAAGATCCGTGGCGATGGTGACGGGCATATGCGCGGCATTGGTTGTTTGCTTACCGGTGTCGAGTTATTTCCCGGTGACGTACAGGGTGGGTCAGATACGCCAGCTGGTTGGTCGATGGGGATTTCCATTGATCAGCATCTCAAAAACAAATTGCAAGCAGACGCAAGTTCTCGGACGCGATTCGGTTCGCTTGAGTTTGGTGTTTTGGTTCCTGATCGTGCCGATACCTGGACCCGTTGGTCCTACGCTGGTCCAAACCAGCCTTTAGCACCGATTAGCGACCCCTATCAAATGTTTGATCGGTTGTACGGGCAAACTCATAATCGCGTTATCCTCGCCAGCGTGATCGACGATCTTCGCGAGGATTTTCGGAAAATCGAATCGTTAGTGAGTGCTGAAGATCGCCGCTTATTGGACCAGCATGTGGAGATGGTCCGCACGGTTGAGAAAGAGTTGAAAACGGAGTTGGAATCGGCAAGCAAGCAGCAGGATGTTGGTCATGCTGTTCCTCAGTTGCCGCCAAACGTCGATGAGGAAAACGACAACATGCCCAAGATCGCGCAGATGCAAACGGAGTTGTTGGTCAATTCGCTCGCCGCTGATTTCACGCGGGTTGCGACCTATCAAATCACAAATAGCGTTGGGAATCCTCGCATGCGGTGGCTCGAGATTGACGAAGGCCATCACTCCATCTCCCACGAGCCAGACAGTAATGAATCCGCGTACGAAAATTTGATCCGGATCAACACTTGGTACTGCGAACAAGTCGCGCACATGGTCAAGCGGCTTTCCGAAACACCCGAGCCAGGTGGTGATGGGTCACTGCTCGATCATACGACCGTGGTTTGGACGAACGAGCTTGGCAAAGGTAATTCGCACACCCGCAATGATATTCCTTTCGTCATGATCGGTGGCGGACTTGGCTTCAAGATGGGCCGCGCATTGAAGTTCGATCATGCGGCACACAACCGCTTGCTGCTAAGTATCAGCGAAGCGATGGGGTATCCCGAGCAAACGTTTGGAAACCCCGATTTTTGCGGCGAGGGTTCGCTGACCGGCCTGGTTTGATTTTGGTTTGCGTTTCACGGTTCGTCCTGCCGGTGACGCCAGTCTTGTTGCCACCGGTTTGATTAAACGATACCGAGGGTGAAGGGTCAGACCTTTTCCTCAACGCGATACATTTCGCGCCACGGCAGTTGGATGCCGCCGTCAATTGTGATCGTGCTACCGGTGATGTACTCGCTGCCGGGATCGCACAGAAAAACGACGCCTCGTCCGATTTCGTCAATTCGCCCCAGGCGACCGAAGGGAAGTTTGGCGCCCTCGCGCTGAAGTGTTTCCTCGGTGAAGAACTTTCGCTCTCCCGGTGTGTCTGTCCAGCCAGGATGGATGATATTGACGCGAATCCGGTCACGGGCAAGTTCACACGCGGCGGTTCTCGCCATCTGATCGTTCGCCGCTTTTGCCATGTTGTAGGCCATTGATCCTGGCATCGCCATATGCGCATGGGGGCTGCTGATCACGACCACGTTGCCGCCCTGCCCTGCGTCGACCATTTTTTGGCAACCCGATCGTAGGAAGTGAAACGCGCCCCACATGCTGACATCGATCGTCTTACGGAACTCAGCAAGGTCAGCTTCCAGGAATAGGTGGCGGTCACTGTACACCGCGTTGCTGACCAGGATGTCCACGCCACCCATTAAGTCCGCCGATTCCTCGACAAGTTTTTCTATCTCGGCTTGAATTGCAAAGTCCGCACGAACTTTGAATGCTCGGCTACCTGCTGCCTCGCACTCAGCAACCACCTGATCAGCTTCTTCCGGATGGCTCCGGTAATTGATGACGACTTGTGCGCCCGCTTTGGCAAGTTCTACCGCGACGCCACGGCCGATTCCCATCGACGCTCCCGAAACAATCGCACGTTTTCCTGTCAGGTCAGTCATTGCTTGCCTCTCTTCTGCAACAGTTCTCTGGATCAACCGTCAGGTTAACCCGATTCGGGGAATCGTGACATGCGTGGAATCTGGTTGGTTGCGAGTTTCCTTCCCGCCCGCCTGGATCCGGGTTTGTTCCACTGCATCTTTTAAAGCCGAGGGATCGTGGGTCCACGGAGTCTCCGTGGGCCCACGATCGTTGCCCATTGAGTTGCCGTCTGGTGGGTAAATATCAGTGGCTGGCTCAGTTGGGGTGATTCAGTCGCGGTGAATCGGGAATAGGTATGGGAGTCGAGATCCGTTCCCGGGGATCATCCTGGCTGCCCGCGGTTTTGTTCGCTTCAAGTCCCTGCCCTTCTTTCTCTCGGTGGGGTGGCTGAGGGCGAACGCTGGTTGGGGTGCGATTTGGCTGCTTGTTGGCGTGATTTGGGGGGGCTGCTGATTCTGGGGTCTTTAATTGAAAGAATGCTCTCTCTTTTTGGCTTAATTCTTGCAAAATGACGATATGGTGATTGATTTCTTTCACAAGTGATAGAAAACTATCATTGGCTGAGGGTTTGAGTATTTCAGGTCATTTGTGGTGTTTAGCCAGATGAGCGAAACAAGGCGAGATCGTCTGCGCAGCTTGGTTCAGGCAAGCGGATTTGCTGCGTTGGGTGAGCTGGCAGAGACGTTGGAGGTCAGTGAATCGACGATCCGTCGTGATTTGGAGCTCTTGGAAAAAGACGGCTTGGTCCGCCGGACTCATGGGGGAGCCTTTTGGACCGGTGAATCCGACACGATGCGGATATTCGAAACGCGTCGTGATGACCGTTGGGCGGCCAAGGCTGCGATTGGCGAGATGGCGGCGGCGTTGGTGGAGGACCATGACACGATCCTGCTGGACGGCGGCAGCACGACCTATGAGTTGGCTCGGAGATTGGTTGGCAGACCTTTGCAAGTAGTTACCAACAGTTTGCCTGTGGCGCACCTATTATCTAATAGCGAGTCGATTGACTTGGTGATGATTGGTGGATGTGTGCGGGGGCGTACAGCTGTCGCACTCGGTCCAATGGCCGATGCAATGTTGCACAGCATCAATGTTGGAAAAGCATTTCTGTCGGTGGCTGGAATCACCGATCGAGGTTACTTCAACAGCAACATGATGCTGGTTGAAAGCGAAAAAGCGATGTTGGCGGCGGCGGATCAAGCGATTGTGGTCGCGGACAGTAGCAAGTTCGGAAAGGTTAGTCTGAGTCGATTATGTGGTTTGCATGAAGTCGCTGCCGTCGTGAGTGATTCAAACGTGCATTCCAAATGGAAAGAACATCTTGAGTTGGCTGATGTCAAATTGGTTTTGGCCTCAGCTGATGGACGTCAACTTTCGGCCGACGGTGCGTCGTCCAGTTCCTCGTAAGTGGATCGTTAAACAGTAGTAATGAATTCAGTGACGAACGATCGAAGCCATATTGAGAATTTGGTCCGCTCAGCGGTCCGCGCGTCCATGTCAGCGACCGCTAGCGCCGCCACGACGAATGGCCGCGGCGACCAGCCGCCGGGTTGGATCGCAGGCAAACCGAATTTACGAGTCAGCATTTCAGCGCGGCATTGTCACCTGACCGACGAGCATGTTGAGATTCTGTTTGGCCGTGGCAGTGTCTTGGAGCCAGACAAGGATCTGTATCAAGACGGTTTTTACGCAGCCAAGCAAACGGTCATGGTGGTTGGTCCACGCCGACGCATGTTACCGAGTGTACGCGTGCTGGGGCCGACAAGACCGAATAGCCAGGTTGAGTTGGCATTGACTGATTCGATATCGCTGGGAATCGATGCTCCCGTGCGACACAGCGGAAAAATTGATGGTACGCCAGGGTGCGTATTGGTTGGGCCAGCGGGTTCGGTGCAGTTGGATCGTGGTGTGATTCGAGCGGCTCGCCATGTCCACATGAACTTCGCAGACGCCGAATACTACGGAGTTTCCGATGGCGAGATGATGCAATTGAAAGTGAGCAGTCCCGAGTGCAGCGTGGCGTTTGATGACGTTTTGGTTCGAGCGGACAAAGCTGCCAAGTTGGAAGTTCATATCGATACGGATGAAGGTAACGCGTGCAATTTGGATGCAGCCTCGGAAATCATGCTGCAGAAAAGCGGTTGTCGTTGTAGCAGCGAATGAATCAAGGCGTGGTGAGAATGTCTCGTCACGCAGAATAATTTTTCGTGGTCATGTTTAAGAGACATGACCTAGTCCTCCCTTTACTCAAGGCAGTTTCAGAAGATGGCAAAGATTAGTGAAGCGCTTGGGATGATCGAAACCAAGGGGTTTGTCACCTTGGTAGAAGCATCTGACGCGATGATGAAGGCAGCCAATGTCGAGTTCCTTGGCTGGGACAAAGTGGGTAGCGGTTTGGTCAGCGCGTTTGTGACCGGTGATGTGGCAGCTGTGAAAGCGGCCACTGATGCTGGCGCAGCAGCGGCTGGACGAATTGGCGAGGTGGTGAGTGTGCAAGTCATTCCACGGCCTCACGAAGATTTGGGCAAAGTGCTTAAGACCCCAGCGGCCAAGAAGTGATAGCGAGAAATTTTGTTCTTCTATCCAACCACTACAACACACTTGAATTGAAAGTATTCGGAAATGAATGATGCAATTGGATTGATCGAAACCAAGGGATTGCTGGCGTTGATTGAAGCAACAGATGCGATGGCAAAAGCGGCAAACGTTGCCATCGTCAAGCGAGTCGACGTTGGAGGCGGTTTGGTGACCACGGTAGTCAGTGGCGATGTCGGTAGCGTTCGCGCTGCGGTGGAAGCCGGTGCAACCGCTGCGGCACAAGCCGGTGAGCTATTGGGTAGCCACATCATCCCACGTCCATCCGAGGGTTTGACAAAGGCTTTTTTGGCCTGAATGCGGAGTGCTCGGATTCGGTCAAGCGATCGGATTTGACATCCGCGTTGGAGGCTTCCATGGAGGAATGTTCCTCGATTCCTGACGTTTCAGCGACTTCTGAAGATGCAGCAGTGCTTGTACTTGTAGCCAATCTCGGATCGACCAGCTTTAAGTATCGGTTATTCGATATGACCGATGAGCGATGCCTGGCGCGCGGAGCCGTCGACCGCATCGGTGCGGAGGAAAGTCTGTGCACGGTGGAAATTGGGGATTGGTCGGACGAACGGAGTCTGCCTGTCTCGGATCATGGTGTCGCGGTCGCCGCCTGTCTTGAGCAATTGACCGACCCAACACACGGCGTGTTGAAAAACGCCAGCGATGTTTCGGCAATCGGTTTCAAGGCGGTCCATGGCGGACGGTTGTCTGGGGTGTTTCAGGTCAACGATGAAGTCCTCGACGCGATGGCCGAGATGAATGCGGCTGCACCTGCCCATAACCCACCCTACATCGCTGCGATGAAGTTGCTGCGTGAGAGGTTTCCCAATTTGCCTTTAGTCGCGGCGTTTGAAACCGATTTTCACCGCACGATCCCGGCGTCGCGTCAGCAGTATGCGATTCCACGGCAGTGGGCGGACGATTTTCATATTCGAAAATATGGCTTTCATGGTGCCAGTCATCGGTTCATCGCAGTTCGCAGTGGTGAGTTGTTGGGGCGATCCGATGCGCGAGTGATCTCTTGTCACTTGGGTGGCAGCAGTTCGTTGACCGCTATCGATTCGGGAGTCAGCGTGATGACCACGATGGGCATGACGCCGCAAACTGGATTACCACAGAACAATCGCGTCGGAGATTTTGATCCGTTCGCAATTCCACTGATCATTCAACGGACCGGATTGACACTGGATGAAGTGTTGTCGCAATTGGCTAGCCGTGGTGGGTTGCTTGGTTTAAGCGATCACAGCGGTGATATCCGAGATTTGGAAGAGCAGGCGGCTGCCGGCGAATCCAATAGTCAGTTGGCGTTGGATGTTTTTGTCGAAGAGATACGGCGGCACCTGGGTGGCATGCTTGTCGCACTTGGTGGGGTGGATGCGATCGTCTTTACCGGCGGTATAGGCGAAAAAGGCAACCACATCCGCGCGGCGGTTTGCAAGGGATTACAGGATTTCGGCATCGTCATTGACGAGGATGCGAACAAAGTGGTCAGTGGAGAATCAACCTTCCACGCCTCCGACAGTCGGGTGCAGCTATGGGTCATCCCGACGAATGAAGAATTAATTGTGGCGCGTCAAAGCGTTGATGTGCTGAACTTGTCCTAACTGAACTGTTATCCGAGGCATTTGCGAATCATGTTTATCGCCCGCGTCACCGGATCGGTGGTTAGTACTCAGAAAATAGACACGATGACTGGCCATAAATTGCTAGTTGTTGAGCCTTACCGATTAGAGGGCGAAAAACGCGAGTCGTTGGTTACGACCGGACGAACATTTATCGCGGTTGATACGCTCGGTTCTGGTGAAGGTGACTATGTGCTGATCACGCAAGGGAGTAGTGCTCGTTTAACGCCCGAGACAAAAGAGCTACCAATTGACGCAGTGATTATTGGCATTGTCGACACAGTGCACATTGACCGCGCTGCTGTTTACGCACGAAACGAATCTTGATCTTGTCCCAAAGTAAAATCATGCAATTTGACGAAAATATTATCCGCAACGTTGTGGCTCAAGTGTTGGCCGAAGTGGGGCCAATGCCTGCTTCGCAATCGGGTGCCAGCAACGGTTCGGCTAACACCAATGGGTATGGTGGTCAGGCTGGTGGAAGGTTCGGGGTTTTTCAGACGGCTGATGCAGCGGTCACGGCAGCTCGCGCCGCGTTCGAGCGTTTTCGTGAGTGCACCGTCGAGCAACGTAAGCAAGTGATCGACATCATTCGTCGTATCTCAATTGATCAATGCGAAGAGCTTGGATTGATGGAGATGGAGGAAACTCAAATTGGACGGCCGGAGCACAAAATCGAAAAGTTGCGGACGCTTGGCGAAAAATCACCCGGCGTCGAATTTTTAGAAACGAAGTGCTACAGCGGTGACCACGGTTTGGCCGTCATCGAACGCGCTCCTTTCGGAGTGATTGGTGCGATTACCCCCGTAACGCACAGTTTGCCAACGATTACCGGCAACGCGGTCAGCATGCTTGCCGGAGGCAACACGGTCGTGGTCAATCCACATCCCTCTGGTCGGAAAGTTGCGGCCGAGGGTGTGCGGCGATTCAACGAAGCAATTGTGAGCGAAGTTGGAATCGATAATCTGATCTGCGTCATCGCCGAGCCTACGCTTGAATCCGCCGAAGCCTTGTTCAAGCATCGCGACGTTGCATTGATTTGTGTCACGGGAGGGCCCGCGGTGGCACGAGCGGCCCTCAATAGTGGAAAGCGAGCAATTGTGGCTGGTCCTGGCAACCCTCCTGTGGTTGTGGATGAGACGGCTGACTTGGATCGAGCTGCCCATAGCATCATTCAAGGTTGCGCGTACGATAACAACTTGTTGTGCATTGCTGAAAAAGAAGTGTTCGTCGTCGAAAGTGTCTTCGAGGACATGATGGCGGCGATGCGACGTGCCGGTGCGGTTGAATTGAACGCTCAGCAAATCGCGATGCTGACCAGTAAGGCGATCGTGCAGGTTGGAGAAGACAATCACGATGCTGCTTGCAAAGACTTCATCGGCAAAGATGCCAGTTTCTTGGCTGAGGCTGCGGGAGTCGCTGTGCCGGCTGGGACGGAAGTGGTCTTTGGCGAAACGGATGAGCATCATCCCTTTGTCAGTGTCGAACAGATGATGCCGTTCTTGCCCTTCGTACGCGCCAAAGACGTTGATCACGCAATCGCCTTGGCCAAGCAATATGAGCACGGTTTTCGGCACACGGCAATCATTCATTCGCGGAATGTTCACAACATGACAAAAATGGGTCGTGCGATGGACACAACGCTTTACGTGAAAAATGGGCCGTGCATGGCAAGTCTCGGACTTGGCGGTGAAGGTTATTTGTCATTTTCAATTGCTGGGCCAACGGGCGAGGGAGTCACGACACCAAATACTTTCACTCGCGAACGCCGTTGCAGCATGATCGACGAATTGCGTGTGGTCTGATTTCAATCAATTAGTAGCGGAATTTAACCTGTCCTCAGAGTCGTTGATTGCGAACCCTGAACTCATCAAAAAACTTTGTTATGCAACCAGCGATTGTTCTTGGATCGACTCATGCGACAGTGAAGCACGAAAGCTTCGAGGGGCAAAAGTTGATCATTGTGCAACCGTTGGGCGTCGATCATTCAGCTGATGGAGCACCGCTGATCGCCTTGGATGCGATGGGGGCACGTCAAGGGGATCGAGTGTTGCTGACCAGTGATGGAACTTACAGTCGAGAGGTGACTGGGAGTCAGGCCACGCCAGCGCGATGGAGCGTCATGGGGATCTTGGATTAATACCAATGGTAGGTGGAGTCGTAAACGAAAACCGAAGTGACGAAAGGGGCGAAATCGCTGCAGATGTGCTGTCGGCTGGTGATCTGGAGTGGATCCGAGAGATTGTGCGGCAAGTGATCGCGAGACTGCGAGCCAACGACATGACGCACGCGACAGGTACGATCCGAATTACACAGCGAGTTGTAACGGCGCAAACCATCGAACAAATCAAAGAGTCGGTAAGGAGTGTCGCGATTCGTTCGGATGCTGTCGTTACACCGGCAGCGAAGGATGCTGCCCGGCAACGGGGGATCACCCTGCAACGCTGTACCCAACGCATAAATAAGAAGAATTACGGCGAGCACCAGCAGCCTAACCACTTGATCGATACAGATGATCCGAACCGAAGAGAGATAGTCGAGTCACAGCTGCGACGCAGAGGGGTGGTGGAAATGCACACCCGAATTGTACTGACTGATTCACCAGCAGCGACCGTAATTCGCGAGGTGAATGGCGGCGAGGTCGCGGTCATGGTTTCGTCCTTGGACGAGGTCGATCGCTTTGCCGCGGAATGCAACCCAACGAGTTGGGTACTTGATATGAAACGATTGAACTTACCGGGGGCGGTCAACGTGGCAGCCCTGATTACCAAACTGGGATCCTTAGCGTCATGAAATTGGCTCGAACGATCGGAACGGTAACGCTGGCACGGTCTCACCCTGCGATGGCCGCCGCCAAATTGCGCTGTGTTGAATTAGTCGATTCGATTGATCGTATCGACGAGCAACCGCTTGGCGGGGAGACCGCGGTTGCCTGGGATCTGTGCGGTGCAGGACTAGGTGACTTGGTCGCGCTTGCCGAGGGTCCCGAATCCGCTCAGCCATTCCGCCCAGAAATAAAACCATTGGATGCGTCCATCGTGGCGTTACTAGACGATGTCGAGCTGCCAAGTTCGGCCGCCGAATAGGAGAAAATCAGATGCAAAACCTTCACAAGATCAAACAAGATATGTGCGACATTGGTCGGCGCATTTACAACCGTCAATTCGCTGCCGCCAACGATGGTAACATCACGGTTCGCGTCAGCGAAAATGAGGTGCTCTGCACGCCCACGTTGCACTGCAAGGGTTTTTTAAAGCCGGATGACATCTCATTGGTTGATATGACCGGCAAGCAGCTCGCCGGACGTAAGAAACGATCCAGCGAAGCGTTGCTGCACTTGGAGATCTATCGTCAACGCGAAGACGTCAAGAGTGTCGTGCATTGTCATCCGCCTCATGCCACCGCTTTCGCAATCGCTCGTGAGCCGATTCCGCAGTGCGTCTTGCCGGAGGTTGAGGTATTCCTTGGTGATGTACCAATTACGAAGTATGAGACCCCTGGTGGTCAAGCTTTCGCCGACACCATTATTCCGTTTGTGGATCGCACGAACGTCATGATCTTGGCCAACCATGGCACGGTAAGCTATGGCGAATCGGTTGAACAAGCTTTTTGGTGGACGGAGATTCTGGACTCTTATTGCCGGATGCTGATGCTGGCCAAGCAGTTAGGGAATGTTTCTTTTCTGGGTGGGCAGAAGTCACAGGAGCTGCTGGATTTGAAAGATCAGTGGGGTTACAAGGATCCACGTAACACCGCTGCGTATGAAGATTGTGATATCTGCGCGAACGACATCTTTCGCGATTCTTGGGCCGAGTCGGGAGTCGAGCGGCGAGCGTTCGCAGCACCACCTTCGTTGAAAACGCCGGGCGATGATGCTGCCGCTGCGAAGGCCGGTCCCGGGGGTGTCGACGAAGAGGCCCTTGTCAAACTGATCACAGATGAGGTGGTTCGGCAATTGCAGGCCTAGGTCGGTAATGCCGCACTGTTGTTCGGCGAAGGTTACAGAGCACTCCGGCACGAGAACTAGCCGACGTAGGTTTCAGTTTCATTCGTTGCTGACTGCTAAAAGCTGACATGAAATAGGCTGCTGAACTGAATTTCGTATTCCATTCAATCTAAGTTTCAACAGAACAAATTCAGGATACTACGACTTATGAAGGTTTCGATTATTGGTGGAGGCGGGTTGGTTGGATCCTGTGCGGCCTTCGCGCTCCAGTGTGGTGGGATTGCGAAAGAGATTGCTCTGCTGGATGTCAACGAAGAATTAGCTGTCGGCCAGGCCCTCGATTTGCAGCATGGAAGCCCGAGTGTTGCCGATCAAGTGATCGCCGGCGGTGGTTATGAGCACATTCCGACGAGCGACGTGATTTGCATCACAGCGGGTCTGCGACGCAAACCAGATGAATCACGTCTCGATCTAATCAATCGGAACACCGACCTGTTTGTGCAGATTCTGCGAGATGTTCGCGCCGCCGGCCCTAAGCCTTCCGCGATCGTTCTAGTTGTCAGCAATCCGGTCGATATCCTGACCTACGTGGCAGCTCAGCATCTCGGTCTGCCCTCCGATCAAGTCATCGGATTAGGGACCCAGCTAGACACTATCCGCTTCTGCTCATTAATTGCCGAACAGTTGAAAACTCCGCCGACTCAAACCAAGGCGTTGATCTTAGGCGAGCACGGTGAATCGATGGTGCCAATTTGGAGCAGTGCCGCGATTGCCGGGTTGCCCTTGGATAAGTACCCGGGCTGGACTCCTGCTCTGGCGAATCAGCTGTTCACACGAACCCGTGGAAGTGGAGCCGAGGTGATCAAGCGTAAGGGTGGCGCTGGGTTTGCGGTCGGAGTGGCGATTCGAGATGTGATCGATGCGATTGCCCTCGATCAAAATCGTTTGCTACCGGTAAGCAGCGTTCAAGCTGGCTGCTACGGGATCCGCGATGTCGCCCTTTCCGTGCCAACGGTCGTCGGTTGTAGCGGCGTTGTGGACCGAGTTGAGATTGAGCTCTGGCCAAAGGAAATGCAAGGTATGCGTGCCAGCGGCGCTGCACTTCGAAAAACGTTGGACGTTGTGATGAAACGAATCGGCTAGCGGAAGCTGAAGAAGGAACTTGAGCCGAGCATGGATTAGCGGCCGACAAATACGCCGCTGCATTTTCGCGAATTGACGCGTCCAGATTGGATGAGTTCTCCGCGACCCATTGGGTTGCGACAGGAGCTGCATCTGTTACTTACGGCTGAATCAGAAGTAGAACTTGTCCCATTTCATCGGGACCATCATTCTGAATTTTCAGCGAATTACTGCGATTGAAGCTGAATGGCAACTCATCTAATTCCGCAGCAATCTGTGAAATGACCGTGGCGTTGCCCACTAGTTCAAGCACTCGGCCGTCGTGTCGTACCGTGGTCGGATTTACGTTGAGTGAATCGACGACGCGTTTCATGGGCGAGTTAAAAGCGATCGACATTCCGACTTGAGCGATTCCTTCTTCATCCGCCATTAGGCTGAGATAAAAACGATCAAGATTCTTTAGAGGTGCTTGAAGGTAGAGCACGCGGGCATCGGTAGCCTCGCTCGATTCCTCATTGTTTCCGGTGAAAAATCCAGCGACCTCATCGCTCACCCTCTGTTTTCGAGTTGCACCGATTTGGGCGTCCGCTAAGGCCGAGTTGACAGCGTCCGTTTCTTTCCCTTGTTTGGTCAATTGAACCGAATAAACCAATACCGGACTGCCACCGAGCAGCATTCGTTCGTCAATTGGATTTTGTCTGGCTGCGGCAGCAGGCGGTATTGATTCAGCGGAAGCGATTGACTCGCTCGGCGCGCCACGAATCTCTGTCGTGGAAGACGCTGTTTCCGGAATTTCTTGGGCGGCTATCTCGGGAGGCATCACGGGGACACTGGCAACCGCTTCGATTCTCTCCTCGGCAGTACCGCCTGTTGGAGAGGGCCCCTCCGCGAGCATCGCTGGCCCTGGTTCCGCAGACAATATTTTTTCACTTCCGTCGCTCACTGGTTTGTTCTCCAGAGAGCTTGGTTTGGAAGGAGGATTCTTTGCGATCGGATCTTGCTGCTTGCCAAAATCAACCGCGAAAAACGCAAGTGCGATGGTCGCCGCCACCGCTGCGATCGTGATCGGCACCCGCCATCCTGCGGACCGTTTATTGTGCTGAAGGCTTGGTTGCTCGGCTAACCGGAGCAGCGGATGATCTTCGTTCAGCCCTTCAAACCTTGCCTGGGCGACTGCGGCATCGAGGATTCGCTCGGCGAAACCGCTCTCCAGTCGGATTTCATCTTCCGAGGAGGAAATTGCTGCCAAAGTCGCTTGGATTTCTCGGAGTTGCTCCAAGTCATCCGCGAACTCGGGATCGTTCGCGAGCAAATGATCCACTCGCGCTCGCTCGTCTGCACTCAGGGCATCATCCAGATGCCCTGACAGCAGTTGTTCGCGGAGTTCATTAGGGAGTGACATATTTCAAACCGTACTGGCCGTTGATTGCGGCGGGCGACAGGCGACTCCTCAATTCGGAATAGACCAGGTGGTATTTCCAATGCAGAGGGAGCATGATAACGGGATTTTGCAGCATCCGATGCGTACCCCACTCAGATGCGCGATCGGTCACGAAAGTTCCCGACGTTCATGGGAAATCGTCACCGACCATGGTTTTACGTTCGTTTTTCTTTGTTTTTTGGGTACTTCCCAGCTTACAGCTTTTTCCCTGGCGGGGGGGTGTGCAGGCGAGATGGACCATAAACGGATTCTTGAGACAAATCGGCAGGTGTATGACGCGATGGCGGCGGCGAACGATCCTCTTTGCCGGCCCGCCAAGGACGAAGAACTAGCAAACCCTCTCGCAACGGTCGATGCGGCAGGTTGGTTAGGGGAGTCGATCGCGGGCCAGAATCTGCTTTGCCTGGCTGCCGGAGGAGGCCGCCAGAGCTCTCTCTATGCGGCTGCTGGGGCGAATGTCACCGTGGTCGATCTCAGTGGTGCAATGCTCGAGCTCGATCGTCAGGTCGCGTCCCAGCGTGGATACTCGCTCCGTCTCTTTGAAGCATCGATGGAGTCGTTGCCGATGCTGAATGATGGTGAATTCGACATTGTGATCCATCCAGTGAGCACCTGTTATGTGCCTCAGGTGGCCCCCGTATTTCAAGAGGTCGCCCGTGTGATGCGGCCTGGCGGAATCTACATCAGCCAACACAAGCAGCCGACTAGTCTGCAGAGTTCGATCGATCCACTCGCCGAGGGTGGCTACTCTGTTTCACATGCGTACTACCGTGATACGCCCGTACCTCCTACCACGTCTAATTTGTCAGCGGGGCGGAGACTCCGCGAGCAGGGGGCCATTGAATTCCTGCATCGGTGGGAGCAGTTGATTGGCGGAATGTGTCGCGCTGGGTTTGTCATCGAAGACCTGACCGAGCCGATGCATGCGCGTCGAAATGAAACGACAGCACCTGGCAGCTTTGCTGATCGAGCACGCTACCTGCCACCGTATGTTCGTATTAAAGCACGTCGAGTCGGAAAAGCCGCCAATGCCGGTACACTTTGGTTGCCAAGCACCACGGGGTGACCGAGAGTAACGGTCGGCACGATCTCATCCGCTGATCAATCGGGCTTGAATTGCGGTTCAGTTGAGCGGCGGAATTTGGTGGTAGAGGTTCGTTGATCACACGCTGCCTGCATGAGATGTTTTCGACGGCACGCTTGGCTCGCTTGATTGCATGCTTCTCTCGGTGAGTTGCATGTTTAGTTCGGTGAGGTTTTAGAGTCACCAAATGCGTAAATGTAGCCGCGGTCGGTACTGACGAAAAGTTTGCCGGCAGCGGCGGCGAGCCCGTGGGCCGCACCCTCCACTTCCGTTCGCCACAATTCCTGGCCGTCGCTTGCCTGCAGGGCTCGTACTTCTCCAGTGAGCCCCAGGATCAATAGGTTTCCGACTTTGATGATGTCGAGCGGGATTTCTGATTCTGCCGTCCAACCCCACGAATTTTCGATCATCTTTTCGGCCGCCGCGATGCGGGTGCGGCCGACCGTCGCTTTCTTTGGATCGGCTTTGATCATGGCTTTCGCTTCTGCGACCTCGATTTGACCTGCGACATATTGCTGACGATTCAGTTTTCGAAGTTTGCCTTGGGCGACCAGAAATGCATCTTGTTGATCGATCAAAATACGATTGGTCCCATTAAATGAAACCAAAGCTTTGTTCGATTGAGGTTCGGCGACCCGTATTTGATCGTCGGCAGATTTTTGATTTGATGGACCGGCGATTAATTGTTCCTCAGGCGACAGGACGCAGAATACACCGCCGGCACCACTAACCGTTCCACGCAGTTTTCCGTTGCTGCTTTCGATGGCGAGCGGTGCCGCCCGACCTTGAGGCACATAGATTCGTTGCTCAGACGCGAGCAAGGCTCCTTGCAGCGTGACGTCATCGAACTCGCGGACGTAGCAGTTCTCCGCATCGATCGAACCATTGTTGGCATCGACGCTGTAAAAGTAAGATTTTTCCCAGGGTACAAGTGATCCGGCAAAGGTGGCGCGGTCACCGTGGATTAAGACCCCTGTGCGGACGGGCCACAGCGAGATGATTTTTCCATTACTGGTAATCCGCTGATCTTGTTGGCTTGTCTTTCGCTGCCAAATCAAATCACCGCTTTCGGCATCGCAGCAATATGCCTTGCCATCATCCGAACCGAAATAAACCTTGCCGTTGGCGATGCTCGGCGGCATGCGAACTGCGGCACCGGTGAAATGCACCCATGCTTCAGTTCCGTCCGCAACCTTCAATGCGTGCGCGGCATCGTCGACGGAAGAGCCAAAGTAGACGTGTTTCGCATCTGCGGTAACGAAGAAACAGGGATCGAAGTTACGCATTGATTGCAGTCCGCGGTTTCCAGCCCATGCGTCCCACTTTGCCGGGCCTGTCCACGCCATCTGTGGCATGTGTGGAGACTTCCAAACCCAGTGTTGCGTCAGCGGCATCGGTAATGTCGCATCACTGACTCCACTGCGACGATTATCGTGGCGGTACGTCGACCAGGTTTGCGCTAGCGTTGTCGGCATCGCGAACAACCATAGCAAACCAGTGGTAAGGATTGTCCGGCAAGCCGATTTCAAAAAACGGTTTCGTCGCAGAATACTGTTCAGTTTCCCCGTGTGCCGAGGTTCGTGACCCGTGTGCCGAGGTTCGTGACCCGTGTGCCGAGGTTCGTGACCCGCGTGCCGAGATTCCTGGCCCGTGTGCCGAGGTTCGTGACCCGCGTGCCGAGATTCCTGGCCCATGTGAGTGG